>NZ_QJRK01000005.1:0-157626 GCF_003205245.1 Pseudomonas sp. MB-090624
CCGCGCGCGCCTGTCACAGGCGTTACTGGCCCGAAACAAACGTAGGAGCGAGCGCAGCTCGCGATTGCGCCGCGCGGGCGGCGCTCGATCTCACAGGCGCTGAAGATGCTCCGGCTACCCTTGCCAGCCACAGGGCTTGAGGCCCATGCGGTCGAGGTGGGAGCTGGCTTGCCGGCGATACGGCCAGACCTGCAAAATGAGTTCGATTACCGAACACCAACCAAACTTGGCGTGTCCGCTATCCGCCCACCCAATCCCAACGCCGCATTGCCCAACCCCCGCCTTTTTGCTTAAGTGTGCTCATCCACCGGCTGTCGCCTGCCCCCGCGACCTGCAACCGGCCCGATAGAATGACCGTGACGACCGCAACCACAGCCCCACAAGGCCGTAGGAAGCGGCGACCAGAACAATAACGATGCCGAGTGCCTTGCCTATGGAAAACCGCCTGCTGAGCGAGCGCAGTAGCGTGTTTCACCACGCCGACCCGTATGCTGTGTCCGATTATGTCAACCAGCATGTCGGCCAGCATTGCATCGGCCTGTCGCGCACCACCCACCCCCAGGCCAGCCTCAGCCATCGCAAATTCGCCGAACTCGATCTGTGCCGCATCAGCTACGGCGGCAGCGTGCGGGTGACCTCGCCAGCCCTGGAAACCATCTACCACCTGCAGGTGCTGCTTAACGGCAACTGCCTGTGGCGCGGACACAAGGGTGAGCAGCATCTGGTACCGGGCGAACTGCTGCTGATCAACCCTGACGACCCGGTTGACCTGACCTATTCGCAAGACTGCGAAAAATTCATTCTCAAGGTGCCTGCGCGTTTGCTCGATTCAATCTGCGATGAACAGCGCTGGCACCGCCCCGACGGCGGCGTGCGCTTTTTGCGTAACCATTATCGGCTGGATGAACTGGATGGCTTCGTCAACCTGCTGGCAATGGTTTGCCATGAGGCGGAGGTGAGCGATTCGCTGCCGCGGGTGCAGGGCCATTACAGCCAGATCGTCGCCAGCAAGCTGCTGACCCTGATGAACACCAATCTCCGCCGCGAGAGCCTGGGCTCGCCGGGCGCGAGCCTTGAGCGGATCATCGACCACATCGACCGTAACCTGAAAGTTGAACTGACCGCCGAAGCACTGGCAGAGCAGGCGTGCATGAGCCTGCGTTCGTTGTATGCCTTGTTTGAACGGCACTTGCAGACCACGCCGAAGCACTATATACGCCAGCGCAAGCTGGAGCAGGTGCATGCCTGCCTGAGCGATGCCAGTTGTTCGGTACGCAGTGTGACCGAACTGGCCATGGACTATGGCTTTCTGCACCTGGGGCGGTTCTCCGAGGTGTATCGGCAGCAGTTTGGCGAGTTGCCTTCGGAAACATTGCGCAAACGGCGCTGAACCACACCGGCCTCTTCGCGGGCGCGCCCGCTCCCACAGGAATTCCTGACCTTTGAGGGATACACAGTACCTGTGGGAGCGGGCGTGCCCGCGAAGAGGCCCTTGAACCTTTCACATCCACCTGCACAAAACGGATAGCACCCCGCACAAACCGGATATTGCCGCCCCATACCAATCCCTAACCTGTCCAGGTCTAAACAATAACAAGGGAGACCCTGGCCATGTCCCTGGGATTCGACTACCTCGATGCCATGCTCGAGGACGACCGTGAAAAGGGCATCTACCGCTGCAAGCGCGAGATGTTCACTGACCCTCGCCTGTTCGACCTGGAGATGAAACACATCTTCGAGGGCAACTGGATTTACCTGGCCCACGAAAGCCAGGTCTCCGAGAACAACGACTTCCTCACCCTGACCATGGGGCGCCAGCCGATCTTCATCGCGCGCAACAAGGACGGTGAGCTCAATGCCTTCCTCAACGCCTGCAGCCACCGCGGTGCCATGCTCTGCCGGCACAAGCGCGGCAACCGTTCCAGCTACACCTGCCCGTTCCACGGCTGGACCTTCAACAACAGCGGCAAGCTGCTCAAGGTGAAAGACCCGAGCAATGCCGGCTACCCCGACAGCTTCAACTGCGAGGGCTCCCACGACCTGACCAAGGTGGCGCGCTTCGAGTCGTACCGCGGCTTCCTGTTCGGCAGCCTGAATGCCGACGTCAAGCCGCTGGTCGAGCACCTGGGCGAGTCGGCGAAGATCATCGACATGATCGTCGACCAGTCGCCGGAGGGTCTGGAAGTGCTGCGCGGTGCCAGCTCGTACATTTATGAAGGCAACTGGAAGCTCACTGCCGAAAACGGTGCCGACGGCTACCACGTCAGCTCCGTGCACTGGAACTACGCTGCCACCCAGAACCAGCGCAAGCAGCGCGAGGCCGGTGACGCGATCAAGACCATGAGCGCTGGCGCCTGGGCCAAGCAGGGCGGTGGCTTCTATTCCTTCGAGCACGGCCACCTGCTGCTGTGGACCCGCTGGGCCAACCCCGAGGACCGCCCGGCCTACGAGCGCCGTGAGCAGTTGGCGGCCGACTTCGGCCAGGCCCGGGCCGACTGGATGATCGAGAACTCGCGCAACCTGTGCCTGTACCCGAACGTGTACCTGATGGACCAGTTCAGCTCGCAGATCCGCGTTGCCCGGCCGATTTCGGTGAACAAGACCGAAATCACCATCTATTGCATCGCGCCGAAAGGCGAGAGCGCGGAGGCGCGGGCCAAGCGTATCCGCCAGTACGAAGACTTCTTCAACGTCAGCGGCATGGCCACCCCGGACGACCTGGAAGAGTTCCGCTCGTGCCAGACTGGCTATGGCCGCGGTACTGGCTGGAACGACATGTCCCGCGGTGCGGCGCACTGGGTGGAAGGCGCCGATGCGGCGGCCAAAGAGATCGAACTGCAGCCGCTACTGTCTGGCGTGCGCACCGAGGACGAAGGCCTTTTCGTGCTGCAGCACAAGTATTGGCAGGCCACCATGGTCCGCGCCCTCAAGGACGAACAACACTTGATCCCCGTGGAGGCCGTGCAATGAGCCTGCATGAAACCGTGCGCGATTTCCTTTACCGCGAGGCGCGGTACCTGGACGATGCCAAGTGGGACCAGTGGCTGGAACTGTACGCCAGCGACGCCAGCTTCTGGATGCCGAGCTGGGACGATGACGACAGCCTGACCGAAGACCCACAAAGCGAAATCTCGCTGATCTGGTACGGCAACCGTGGTGGCCTGGAAGACCGCATATTCCGCATCAAGACCGAGCGCTCCAGTGCGACCGTGCCTGATACCCGCACCTCGCACAACATCAGCAACATCGAGATCGTGGAACAGGGCGAGGGCAGCTGCAAGGTGCGCTTCAACTGGCACACGCTGAGCTTCCGCTACAAGACCACCGACAGTTACTTCGGCACCAGTTTCTACACCCTCGACCTGCGCGGCGAGCAGCCGCTGATCAAGGCGAAAAAGGTCGTGCTGAAGAACGACTATGTGCGCCAGGTCATCGACATCTACCACATCTGATACAGGGTTTTGCGAGCACTGCCCGGTGCGTTTTGCGACGCGCCGTGGGTCGGCTCGCCCGCGAGGTGCAACATGAGCTACCAGATCGCACTGAATTTCGAAGACGGGGTCACCCGTTTCATTGAGGCCACGGGCCACGAGACCGTGGCCGACGCTGCCTATCGCCAGGGCATGAATATCCCGCTCGACTGTCGCGACGGCGCCTGCGGCACCTGCAAGTGCAAGGCCGAGTCCGGGCGTTACGACCTGGGCGACAACTTTATCGAAGATGCCTTGAGCGAAGACGAAATCGCCGAAGGCTTCGTGCTGACCTGCCAGATGCGCGCCGAAAGCGACTGCGTGATTCGTATTCCGGCGTCGTCGCAGCTGTGCAAGACCGAACAGGGCAGTTTCGAGGCGGCCATCAGCGATGTGCGCCAATTGTCGGCCAGCACCATTGCCCTGTCGATCAAGGGCGAAGCGCTGAGCCGCCTGGCGTTCCTGCCAGGGCAGTACGTGAACCTGAAGGTGCCGGGCAGCGAGCAGAGCCGCGCCTACTCGTTCAGCTCGTTGCAGAAGGACGGCGAAGTCAGCTTTCTGATCCGCAACGTGCCGGGCGGCCTGATGAGCAGCTTCCTGACCAACCTGGCCAAGGCCGGCGACAGCATGAGCCTGACCGGGCCGTTGGGCAGCTTCTACCTGCGCCCGATTCGGCGCCCGCTGTTGCTGCTGGCCGGCGGTACCGGCCTGGCGCCATTCACCGCGATGCTGGAAAAGATCGCCGAGCAGGGCAGTGAACACCCGCTGCACCTGATCTATGGCGTGACCAACGACTTCGACCTGGTCGAGCTCGACCGCCTGCAAGCACTGGCTGCACGCATCCCCAACTTCACCTACAGCGCCTGCGTGGTCAACCCGGACAGCCAATACCCGCACAAGGGCTACGTGACCCAGCACATCGAGCCGGGCCACCTCAACGATGGCGATGTGGATGTGTACCTGTGCGGGCCACCGCCGATGGTCGAAGCGGTCAGCCAGTACGTGCGTGAGCAGGGCATTACCCCGGCCAACTTCTACTACGAAAAATTCGCGGCGGCGGCCTGATTACCTTTACCCCGAGCATGACACCGCCCCCTGTAGGAGCGGGTTTACCCGCGAAGAGGCCAGCAGGTACAGCAACGTTGCCTGGTCGGACGCATTCGCGGGTAAACCCGCTCCTACGGGGACCGCGGGGAAGCGGAGATTTGAACATGAACAACAGATTCCAAGGCAAGGTCGCCCTGGTCACCGGCGCCGCCCAAGGCATTGGTCGTGGCGTGTGTTGGCGGCTCAAGGCCGAGGGGGCGCAAGTGGTGGCGGTAGACCGCTCCGAACTGGTCCACGAACTGGCCGGCGAGGGGGTGCTGACCCTGACCGCCGACCTTGAACGGCACGCCGACTGCGTCCGGGTCATGGCCAGCGCAGTAGCAACGTTCAGCCGCCTCGACATACTGGTCAACAATGTGGGCGGTACCATTTGGGCCAAGCCTTTCGAGCACTACGCGGCCGAAGAGATAGAAGCCGAAGTGCGCCGCTCGCTGTTCCCCACCCTGTGGTGCTGCCACGCCGCACTGCCGTACATGCTCGAACGCGGCAGTGGGGTCATTGTCAACGTTTCGTCGGTCGCCACCCGGGGCGTGAACCGGGTGCCGTATGGTGCGGCCAAGGGTGGGGTCAATGCGCTGACTGCTTGCCTGGCCTTCGAAACCGCTGGCCGTGGCATCCGCGTCAACGCCACCGCGCCGGGTGGCACCGAAGCGCCGCCGCGGCGGGTACCGCGCAACACCGCCGAGCAAACCGAGCAGGAGAGGCGCTGGTACCAGCAAATTGTCGACCAGACCCTCGACAGCAGCCTGATGCACCGCTACGGCAGCATCGACGAGCAAGTCGGGGCAATTCTGTTCCTGGCCAGCGATGAAGCGTCATACATCACCGGGGTGACCCTGCCGGTGGGGGGCGGCGACCTCGGCTGAACCGCCCGGTCTTGCGGCGTTGCATCTGGCAACAAGGCGGGGAATTGCCTAGCGGCCCAGGTTAAGGGTAGTTTCCCGTCACCACCTGCCAGGAATGCTCCCTTGGACTCGATTACCCAAGCTGTACTCGGCGCCGCCCTGCAGGGTGCCGTGCTGGGCCGCCTGCAAGGCCGCCGCGCGCTGTTGTATGGCGCGGCGTTGGGCACGCTGCCAGACCTCGACGTGATCATCCGCTACGCCGACCCGGTGTCGCAGATGACTTACCACCGCGGCTTCTCCCACTCGCTGTTCGTGCTCACCGGGCTGGCCTTGCTGCTGGCCTGGCTGGTCAACAAGTGCTGGCCCGACAAAGGCTATACCTTGAACAGGCTGTTCCTGGCGTTCTGGCTGGTGCTGATCACCCACCCATTGCTCGATGCCTTCACGGTCTATGGCACCCAGTTGTTCTTGCCTCTGCCAGTCACACCGCAAAGCTGGGCTGCGGTGTTCATCATCGACCCGGTGTATACCTTGCCCCTGGTGGCCGCCGTTATCTACGCGGCCGTGCGCGGAGTGACTGCCAGGGCCACGCGGCTGCTGACCCTGGCACTGGTGTTCAGCACGGCGTACCTCGGTTTCGGCCTTGCCGGGCGCATGGCCGCCGAGCAGCGCTTCCAGGCCGCACTGGACCAGCAAGGTATCGTCACCACTGAATTGCGGGCCGTGCCCATTGCCTTCAACAGCCTGGTCTGGCGAGTGTTGGCAAAAACGCCCGGGGGTGACTATTACGAGGGCATCAGCAGCGCCTTCGACCGGCAGGCGCCAGAAATGCAGCGCTTGCCGCGCAACACGCAGTTGGCGCAGGTGTTGGCCACCGATGAGCTGTATCAGCGTTTGCGCTGGTTCACCGATGACTGGTTGCGTTACGACCAGGTCGGCGACGTGCTGGTGGTCACGGACTTGCGCATGGGTATCCCGGGCAACTACAGCTTCCGTTTCCGCATGGCCCACCGGGACAGCCAGGGGCAGTGGGTGGTCGATGTGCCAGCGGCTTTCCAAACCGGGCCCGGGTCGATGTTCAACAGGCGCGACCTGGTGCTGATCTGGCGGCGTGTCTTGGAGCAGCAACCACCGCTGCCGTTGGCCCTGTGGACCGAGCGCTACCTGGGCCTCAGCCCTGCCGAACGCGAGCGCTGAGGGTTGCGCTCGGCGGGGCTGGACCTGGTCAAATGGACCGCCATGGCGACCATGGTCGCCGATCACCTGCGCTTTCTCTGGCCCACAGCCGATGGCCTGTTCGTGGTGGGTAGGCTGGCGTTCCCGTTGTTTTGCCTGGCCATTTCAGTGAATGTGCAGCGGGCCAGGGCAGGAGCTTTCAATACCATTGGCAATGTGCGCTACCTGGGGCTGATGCTGCTGTTCGCGGTGCTGTCGGAACCTGCATATCGCTGGCTGGATGGCGGCTCGCAGACATTGAACGTGATGCCGACGCTGGTATTGGGGTTGCTGGTGGCCTGGGGTGTGCATCACCCGTTGCTGTCGCTGCGTTTGCTGGGTTTGGCGGCCGGGCTGGCAGGTTTTTTGTTCAGTGGGCAGTTGATGTATGGGGTGCCCGGGGTATTGCTGCCAGGCGCCTGCCTGATGGCGCGCCGGCAGGGCGGCGCGGCCTGGGTGTTACCTTGCCTGCTGGCCATGGGCGGCAACCTGACCAATAGCTGGTTGCAGGCGCATTTGCTGGCACCGATCACCCTGCTCACACTGCTGAGCGCGGCCTCGGCGCTTGCGCTTGGCTTAGTGCTGTTGCGCCATGATGATTGGCGGGTGCCGGCAGTGGGGCGCTGGGGCTATCTGTTTTATCCAGTGCATCTGCTGGTAATTAAAGGTGCTGTCCTGAGCCTGTGATCGAAGGGCGGGCCTACCCAAGCCCCTTCAGCCGATCAGCATCAGGGCCTGTTGCAGGGTCAACGGCTGTTTCATACGCTGCGACAGCGCCGCCATGGCGTCGGAATACCCCCTGGCAATCACTGCCTCGACCTGCTCGTTCACACACTGCAGGGCAATGAAGTCACCTGTTTCCGGCCCGCCGACGAACTCGATGCGGTTCCAGTCCTGTGCGTGCCCCAGCACCTCGAAGGTGACCCCGTGCTGGTAGGTCCAGAAGAACGGCACGTCGGCGTAGCGGCGTTGCTCGCCGAGCATGTTGGCCGCTGCGATCACCCCCTGTTGCTGCGCCAGGCGCCAGTGCTCGATGCGCACCGGGCGCCCGGCAAGCGGGAATGTGGCGATGTCCCCTGCCGCCCATAGGCCGGGGGCAGCACGCATGTCGGCGTCGACCCTCACCGATTTGTCTTCCCCAAGGGGAACCCCGTGCAGAAACGCGGTCGCGGGGCTGACGCCGGTTCCCAGCACGACCAAGGCTGTTTGCAGGCGCTCGCCGTTGGCCAGTACCACGGCCTCGACCTGCCCCTGGCCTTCGATCAGCTTGACCTCGGTGGGGCCGTGAAAAGTCACCCCTTGAGCCTCATGCAGCGTGCGCAGGCAACGGCCAATGCGCTCACCCAGCTGTCGAGCCAGGGGGATCTCGTGGCGGGCTACCACATGCACCCGCGCGCCGTACGCCTGCAGGGCCGAAGCGGCCTCCAGGCCGATGAAGCCGTCGCCCACAATGACCACCGGCTGGCCGGGCTCGGCCGCATCGAGCACGCGCTCAGCATCGTCGCGGGAACGCAGGGTGAACACCCCAGGCAGATCGATACCGGCCAGTTGCGGGCGCACGGGCTTACCGCCGGTGGCAAGCAGGCAAGCGTCATACGCGATCGACTGGCCGTCAGCCAAAGTGATTTGGCGGTGCTGACTGTCAACGCTGCGCACCTTGCCGTGCTTGCGCTCCAGTTGGCCCTGGCGCAAGGCATCGGCGTCGAGCAAGGCGGGTACTTCGTTGGGGGGCATCTGCCCGGCGATCACGAATTTGCTCAGCGAGGTCCGGTCATAGGCGGGCTGACGCTCCTGGTCTATCCACACCAGCCGGCCGGCAAAACCTTGTCTGAGCAGGGCGGCCACCGCAGCGCTGCCCGCGGCCCCGGCACCCACCACCACAAAGCAGCGGGCATCGCTGTGCCTGGGCGGCTCGACGGCAGCCAGGGGCTGGTCATCTACCCACACCTGATCGCCCTTGAGCCACACCTGGTAGCGGCGCAGGTCGGCAAGTGCCGGCGGTTCGCAGACTGCGCCGTCGTCGACGGCAAACGCGGCTTTGTGCCACGGGCAGACCAGTAGCCCGGCGCACACCACACCCTCGTCGAGCGGCGCGCCGGCGTGCGGGCAATTGGCCTGATAGGCGCGTACCTGCTGGCCTTGGCGAACGAGGATGATCTCTTCGCTGCCGGCCTGAACGCGCAACGGGCGGTGCTCGTCGAGTTGTGCCAGGCGGGCCACGGCGTACTGGGTCATGAGGGTTCTCCAAAGGGGGCCTTTGGAACCCTTTGACGCCTGAGGTGGGAAGGGGATGCGTTGGGCTGACGACCGGTGTTCCGGTGGTAGCGGGCCAGGCCCGCTGCCACTAGAACACGCCCGTTGCATCACTATGCTGGCGTGGTCTGGCAGCGGGCTGGCTCGCCGCTGGACTCAATTGGCCCGGGCAGCACTCAGTGCACCGGCCCTGGTCACGCGCAGCGCCACCAGGCTACCGAGCACGATCAGTGCCGCCAACGAATACAGGGCGGCATCGGTGGACCCAGTCTGGTCCTTGATGAACCCCACCAGGTACGGGCTGAGGAAGCCGGCCATCTGGCCGACCGAGTTGATGATCGCCAGGCCAGCCACGGCGGCACTGGCGCTGAGCAGCGCCGTGGGCATCGGCCAGAACATCGGCAGACCAGTGAGCGCGCCCATGGTGGCGATGGACAGGCCAAGGATGGCGATGGCCGGGTTGGCGGCGAAGTTGACTGCGATCAGCAAGCCCACGGCGCCCATGAGCATCGGCACCACCAGATGCCAGCGGCGTTCGTTGCGCAAATCGGCCGAGCGCCCGCAGAGAATCATGAACACCCCGGCCAACAAGTACGGAATGGCGCTGAGCCAGCCGATCAGCAGCGGGTTGTCGAAGCCCATGCCCTTGATGATCGACGGCAACCAGAAGTTGATGGCGTAGACACCGCTCTGGATACAGAAATAGACGAAACCAAAGGTCCAGATCAGCGGGTTGGTCAGTACCGCCAGTACACTGTCGCCGGCAGTGGCAGGCTTGCTGGCAGCATCGGCCGCCAAGTCTGCGGCGATCAGCTGGCGTTCGCCCGCGCTCAACCAGGCAGCCTTCTCGTAACCGTCACTGAGCAGGAACACTGCCAGAATGCCCAGGGCCACGGTCGGCAAGCCCTGGATCAGGAACATCCATTGCCAGCCGGCCAGGCCATGCTGGCCGGCGGCGAAATGTTCAAGGATCCAGCCGGAGAACGGCCCGCCCAGCAGGCCCGAAACCGGGATAGCCGACATGAACAGGGCCATGATGCGCCCGCGTCTGGCTGCCGGGAACCAGCGCGAAAGGTACAACACCACACCCGGGAAGAAGCCAGCTTCGGCCGCCCCAGTGAGCAGGCGCAAGGTATAGAACTCGGTCGGGGTGGTGACGAACAGCAGGCAAGTGGACAAACTGCCCCAGGCGATCATCATCAGCGCGATCCAGCGCCGAGGGCCGAAGCGGTTGAGCGCCAGGTTGCTGGGCAGGCCGCACAATACATAGCCGATGAAGAAGATGCCGGCGCCAAGGCCGTACACGGTTTCGCTGAACTTCAGCGCGTCGAGCATCTGCAGCTTGGCAAAGCCGACGTTGACGCGGTCCAGGTAGTTGAACAGGTAGCAGATGAAAATGAACGGAATCAGCCGCAGGGTGACGCGCCGGTACAGCGCGTTGCGGGTGGTGTCCGTGCCTTGGTCAGGGGCTGGGCTGTGTGCCATGATCGGATTCTCTGTTGTTATGGTTATCGCCGCGTCGCCTGTGCCGGCGCTCGCCCTGACGAGTCTCGGGGACTGCGGCGTGCCTGTCTTTGTGCTTTTGCACAGTGCCGGGCGCGGGCTGCTGTGCCCGAGCCCAAAAGCCTAACACCCTAAGGACCGTGCAATGTTCGAACTCGACCATGACCTGGCACAGGATATCGTTGACCGGGCAATGGCCATTCTGCCGTGCAACGTCAATGTCATGGACAGCCAGGGGTTGATCCTGGGCAGCGGCGAGCCGGAACGCATCAACACCCGCCATGAAGGCGCCCAGTTGGTGCTTGCCAACGGCCGGATCGTCGAATTGGACACTGACGCGGCCAAATGCCTGAAGGGCGTGCAGCCTGGGGTCAACCTGCCGTTGATGCTCGACGGCAGGTTGATGGGCGTGCTGGGCCTGACCGGCGACCCGCAGCACGTGCGAACCTACGGTGAACTGGTGCGCATGACCGCCGAAATGCTGCTGGCCCAGCGCCATTTGCAGGCCGACCAGCAGTGGCGGCGGCAGCGCTGTGACGACCTGCTGGCGTTGCTGCTTGGCGGCAGCGGTGATTCCCCGCGGTTGCTCGACGAAGCCCGGCAACTGGGCCTGAAGCCACAGCTGCCGCGCGTGCCGTGCTTGTTCGAACTGGCCTCGGGGCCGGCCGCCGAGGCACTGGCAGCGTGGTTGATCAGCCGTTACCCCGACAGCTGGTGCGTCAGCCCGGCGCGGCAGTCGTTGCTGTGGTGCCGCCCGGCGGGTGTCGCACTGGATGAGCCGCGCCTGCTGGAACGCCTGCAACGGCATGGCTGGGAAGTGGAACGGCTAGCCCTGGGCAGCGCCGCGCAGAGCCTGGAGCAGTTGCGCCGGGGTTACCGTCGGGTGCGTGACTTGCTGGCTTATGGCCGTGAGGTATTGCCTGGCGAACGCCTACTCAGCCTGCAGCGCTACCGGCTGCCGGCGCTGCTGTGGCGCCACCGCAATGATGACGCACTGGATGAACTGCTGGAACCGTTGCAGCGTATACGCATCAAGGACAGCAGCGGCCAGTTGCTGACCACCCTGCGGGCCTGGTGTGCCCATGACGGCCAGAGCCAGGCCTGTGCCGATGCCTTGGGCATTCATCGCAACAGCCTGCGCTACCGGCTGGAGCGCATTGCCGAGTTGGGCGAGGTCGACCCGCTGCGGATGGAAGGCATGCTGAGCTTGTACCTGGGGTTGCAGCTGTTGCCTGCAAACTGAAGCATTTCTCTGTTGCGGCCCTATCGCCGGCAAGCCGGCTCCCACAGATACAGGCCTGAGGGAGCACTCATTCCTGTGGGAGCCGGCTTGCCGGCGATAGGGCCGCCACAGGCCAAAGGCATCCGCCCAAACAACCCACCCAGGGTTTTGTGCATTTGACCGAGGCCGCCTGGGCGCACAGCTGTCAGCATGCCGCCATCAGGACAGGAGAATCCCCATGAAGATCGTCATTGCCCCCGACTCGTTCAAGGACAGCCTTGATGCTGCCGGGGTTGCGCGCGCCATCGCCGCCGGCTTGCGTGAGGGTTGCCCGGGTGTGCAGGTGGTCGAATGCCCGATGGCCGATGGTGGCGAAGGCACCATGGACGCGATCCTTGCCGCCAGCGACGGCGAGCTGCGCCGCCAGACCGTGCGCGGGCCGCTGGGGCAGAGCGTGGAAGCCGGCTGGGGCTGGTTGCCGCACAGCCGCACGGCAATCATCGAAATGGCCCAGGCCAGTGGCCTGCAGCTGGTCCCAACCGGGCAGCGCGATGCCTGCCGCAGCAGCACCTGGGGTACCGGCGAGCTGATTGCCGCCGCGTTGGCTGCCGGCGCACAGCGCGTGGTGCTGGCCATTGGCGGCAGTGCCACCAATGACGCCGGTAGCGGCATGTTGCGTGCGTTGGGCCTGCGCCTGCTGGATGCCCAGGGGCAGGCGCTGGAGGAAGGGGGGCTGACTTTGGCGCAGTTGGCGCATATCGATGCCAGCGATCTCGACCCACGCCTGGCTGAGGTACAGTTCGAGGTAGCGGCCGACGTCGACAACCCGCTGTGCGGGGCCAATGGTGCATCGGCGATCTTCGGCCCGCAGAAGGGCGCCAACCCGCAGCAGGTGCAGGCGCTGGACCAGGCGCTGGGGCATTTTGCCGACCACTGTGCGCAGTTGCTGGGTGAGGATGTGCGTGACTACCCAGGTTGTGGCGCCGCCGGTGGCATGGGTTTCGCCGCGCGGGCATTCATGGGCGCGCAGTTCCGCCCCGGGGTAGAGGTGGTGGCGGAGCTGGCCGGGCTCGATGCCCTGGTGCAAGGTGCTGATCTGGTGGTGACGGGCGAGGGGCGCTTCGATGCACAGACCTTGCGCGGCAAGACGCCAATGGGCGTGGCCAGGGTCGCCAAGCGCCACGGGGTACCGGTGGTGGTACTGGCCGGTACCTTGGGTGAGGGCTACCAGCAGTTGTATGCGCACGGCGTGGATGCGGCCTTTGCCCTGAGCAGTGGGCCAATGAGCCTGGAGCAGGCGTGTGCCGATGCCGCTGAGCTGCTGCAGGCGCGGGCCTGTGACATCGCCCGCCTGTGGCGCTGCGCAGCCGTCAGGGAATGAGCACCTGCTCATGGCCGGCGGGTAGGGCGGCCAGTTCGCCGAAGCGTTGTGCCGCATCGATGTAGCGCAGCGCCGACTTGGCGTCTTTCCAGCCCACATAGCTCATCAACGCTTTCAACTCCCAACCATTGGCGGTGGCCCAGGTGGCGAAACCGCGCCGCAGCGAGTGGCCGGTGTACAAGGCTGCCGGAACCCCGGCGCGTGCCAGCATGCGCCTTAGCAGCCCCACCAGGCTGTTGCTGTTGAGCGCGCTGTCGCCCAGGTTGCCCCAACGGTCGAGCTTGCGAAACACCGGCCCGTGGGCAATGCCGGCAACCTCCAGCCATTGCAGGTAGGCCGTGACCGGGCACAGGGCCTTGAGCGCGGGGGTGCGGTGCTGCACCCCCAGCGCTTCGCGGTCACCCTTGCTGCGTGGCAGGAACAGGGTGATGCCGACACCCGCTTCGGCCTGGACATGCTCCACGCGCAGGCGCGCCAGCTCATCGCCACGAAAACCCCGCCAAAAGCCCAGCAACAGCAGCGCGCTATCGCGCCGTGCGCGGCGCAAGGCGGCCAAGTCGTGATTCTCACGGGCCTGGCGGGCTTCCTCTTCGAAACAGGCGACCGCCGTTTGCAGGTGCTGCAGCAGCAGCGGGGCAGCCTGCTTGGGCGGGGCCGGGTGCAAGCTACGAATGCCGCGCAGCACCTGGCGCACCAGGGGGGCCTTGGTGGGGTCGGGAAAGCCTTGGGCAACGTGCCACTGGCTCAGCGCGGCCAGCCGTTGGCGCAGGGTGCTGACGGCATGCTGGTCGGCATGCTCGGCCAGGTAACGGGCGATGCTCTCGGCGGTGGCCGGCAGGAAGCCGCCCCAGTGGCTTTCGAAATGTTCGACGGCAGCCTGATAGCTACGCCGAGTGTTGTCGCGGGTGGCGGCGCGCAGGTAGCGTTCGATATCGGTCATGGTGCAAGCGGCGGTGGAGGACGGCTACACGATAAACCTAAATCACCCGGCTGTCCCGGGTGTGATCGGGCGCGCTGTACAGCAGCGGCACGCTGCGGTATACCTGAGCGCGACCAAGGGGAGCCCGGCAACGGGCTGAGAAACCGCTGAGCATCGCAGCGCGGTGACCCTTCGAACCTGATCCGGATCATGCCGGCGAAGGGATGGGCTCGATACGTGTCGTTACCTGCCTTTTTGCCGGCCTCACATGCGAGGCTCGTCCATGCCCAGTGCCAAGGTCTCGCTGCCATCCCCCCACAAGGACAGCACCATGACCGAACGCTTCAGCCAGACCCTGCGCCGCCATAGCGACCCGACCTGGTCGGCCGCCGTTGGCCACCGTTTCGTGACCCAACTGTGTGACGGCAGCCTGCCGGCGCCGATCATGATCGACTACCTGGTGCAGGACCACCGCTTTCTCGACAGCTTCCTGACCTTGCTCGGTGCCGCCATCGCCACCGCCGATACCTTCGAGGCCCGGCTGCGCTTCGGCCGCTTTGCCGGCATGATCTGCAGCGACGAGAACACCTATTTCCTGCGCGCGTTCGAGGCGCTGGATGTCAGCCCGGCGCAACGCCGCGAACCCGCCGATACCGCACCCACCGCCGGTTTCAAGGCGATCATGCGCGAAGCGGCCGCCACCCGTTCCTACGCGGCGGCGCTGGCGGTGCTCAACGTTGCCGAGGGCCTGTACCTGGACTGGGCGTTGAAGGCGCCCAAGCCCTTGCCGGCCAACTTTGTCCATGCCGAATGGATCACGCTGCATGACAACCCGGCCTTCCGGGACTTCGTTGCCTTCCTGCAGGCCGAACTGGACCGGGTAGGCCCGCAGGCGGCGGCGCTGGCCAGTGACTTCTACCAACGCACCGTGGCACTGGAGCTGGCCTTCTTCGATGCCATCTACCCGGAGGGCCAGTGAGCATGGATATCTTCGAGCGCCTGAAAACCGCCGCCAACCGCCCCTGGGCCCGCTATGTCACGCATGACTTCGTGCAGCAGATGGGCGCGGGCACGTTGAGCGAGCAAGCGTTTCGTACCTACCTGGTGCAGGACTACCTGTTCCTGGTCCAGTTTGCCCGGGCCTGGGCGCTGGCTGCCTACAAAAGCCGACGCCCGGCGGACATTCGTGCCGCACAGACCACGCTGGCGGCCATTCTCGATGAAACCGAGCTGCACCTGCGGCTGTGCGCGCGCTGGGGGTTGAGCCAGGCCGACATTGAAGCGGCGCCAGAGCATCAGGCCACCGTGGCCTATACCCGTTACGTGCTGGACTGCGGCGCTGCCGGGGACCTGCTGGAGCTGCAGGTGGCACTGGCCCCCTGCGTGGTCGGCTATGCCGAAATCGGCCGCGCCCTGGCCGAGCAGATTGGCGACTTGAGCGGCCACCCGTACCGCGAGTGGATTGGCGAGTACGCGGGTGCAGCCTACCAGGGCGTGGCTGCCGCAGCTCGCCGGCACCTCGACGAGCTGGCAGCACGCAGCATGACCGAGCAGCGTTTTGCCGAACTGGCAGCCATTTTCGCCCAGGCCTCCAGCCTGGAAGCGGATTTCTGGCAGATGGGGCTGGACGGGGCGGCATAACGTTGCGTGCGGTGTCGGGCTGGGTGGTTACTACTCAGCCCGGAACCGCTTTGGTGCATGAATGCCTCAAAAGAAGTCGAGCCGCACACTTTCACCGGGCTAAAACCCGGCTTTACTGGTCACTGTGCACATTCACCAATGGGCTGCATGCCCGGTTTTTTCGCTGTTTGGCGGCCGCAAAAAGCGGCCCGCATCTTGCTCCAGCTGCTCCCAACTACAACCTGGAGCCCCGTGCAATGAGCTCACCCAGCGAATTTCCACTCAGCGAAGCGCCGCCATCAGCCCGCAAGGGCCTGCTGCCGATCACCATGGTCCTGTTCAGTTTCACCTTCTTCACCGGCACCATGTTTGCCGGCGGCAAACTGGGCATGGCGTTCAGTTTCGCCGACATGCTATGGGTCGCCACCCTCGGTAACAGCTTGCTTGCGCTGTATGCCGCCGCGTTGGCCTTCATTGCCTCGCGTAGCGGCCTGAACACGGTGTTGATGGGGCGTTTCTGTTTCGGGGAGGCAGGCAGCCGGCTGTCCGACTTCCTGCTGGGCTTCGCCGAACTGGGCTGGTACGCCTGGGGCACCGCCACGGTGGCGATCGTGCTGGTCAAGCTGCTTGGCCTGGCAGAGGGTTTCAGCCTGCCGTTGATGGTGCTGTTCGGCCTGGGCTTCAGCATCACCGCCATCCTCGGTTTCAAGGGGCTGGATGTGCTGGCCCGGGTTTCGGTGCCACTGATGTTCGTGCTGCTGTTGGTGTCGATGTACATCGCCACCCGGGATGCCGGTGGGTTCGCCGGCCTGGCGGCGGTAGTACCGCATGAGACCATGACGTTTTCCGCGGCAGTGACCATGGTGTTCGGCACCTTTGCCAGCGGCGCCACCCAGGCGACCAACTGGACACGCCTGTCGCGCAGCGGGCGGGTAGCGGTGAGCGCCAGTGTGGTCGCGTTCCTGCTGGGCAACGGCCTGATGGTGGTGGCAGGCGCCTGGTGCGCCATGGTCTACCAGCAGGCCGATATCGTCGAAGTGATGATGCTGCAGGGCTTGTCCTTTGCCGCAGTGGTCATGCTGTGCCTGAACCTGTGGACCATCCAGGGGCCGACCATCTACAACGTTTCGGCTGCCGCGTGCCACCTGCTGCGCAGCGAGCGGCGGCGCACGGCGACCCTGTTGGCGGCCGCTGTGGGTATCGTGCTGGCCATGGGTGGGATGTACGAGATGCTGATCCCGTTCCTGGTGTTGCTGGGTTCGATCATTCCGCCGGTGGGTGGGGTGATCATGGCCGATTTCTGGTACCGCCACCGTGGCAAATACCCGGCGCTGCGCACTGCAACGCTGCCCCGCTACAACCTGGTCGGGCTGTTGGCCTACGCCGTTGGCGCCGTACTGGCCTACGCGTCGCCTTGGGTGGCACCGCTGGTGGGTATCGGCGCCTCGGCGCTGTGCTACATCGTCGTGCTCGAGCTGGGCGGGCGCCGCGCAGCGGCCCAGGCGGGCGTCGAACCGTGAGCCTGGCGCTGGAAGAAATCCTGCAGCTGCCCGGCCTGCACGAGATGAGCGTGCGCGCCGGGGCGCGCAACCTGCAACGGCGGGTACGCTGGCCTTATGTGGCAGAAAACGAAGGTATCGCCGAATGGGTGATGGGCGGCGAGCTGGTGTTCGTCACCGGGATCAACCACCCACGGGGTGAGGCCAACCTGCTTGCGCTGGTCGAAGACGGCGACGCCGTCGGCATTGCCGGGCTGGTAATCCTCACCGGCGGCAGTTTCATCCAGCACATTGCGCCTGCAGTGATTGCCCGTGCCGAGCAGCTGGGTTTGCCACTGATCGAACAGCCTTACGCCCTGAAAATGGTGGTGGTCACCCACTTGATCGGTACTGCGCTGGTGCAGATGACCCAGGTTCGCCGCTCGCGCAACGACATCCTCGGCCAACTGCTCAGTGGCGATTACCCAAGCCTGGCGATTGCCCGGCAGCGGGCTGCGCACCTGCAATTGGCGCTGGATGAGCCGCGCCGGCTGCTGGCCTTGCGCCTGGCCGGGGTCGATGAGCTGTTCGAGCGGTTGGGGCTGACGCTCGGCGAGCGGCGCTGGCAGCACACCCGCCAGGCCCTGGAGGACCAACTGCAAGCCTGGTGCCGGCAGCAGCCGGGCAGCGTCACGGCGCACCTGCCCGGTGACCTGTTCGTGGTGTTGCTGGCCGACACGCAAGACCTGCCGGAACGATTGGCCGGGTTGTACCGGCAATTGCAAGGGGTGGCCGGCGAGTTGAGCCTGTACATGGGGCTTTCCAGCCTTGCCGAAGACTGTGCACACTACCGCCAGGCCTTGAATGAAGCGCGCCAGGCACTGGATGTGGCCCGGCACCTGCGCCCGGCCAGTGGTTACTGCAATTTCAGTGAGCTGGGCGTGCTGCGCTTGCTACAGGGCATCGTCGACCGCTCGCTGATCGACGATTTCGTCAGCCGTACCCTTGGCCCGCTGCTGGCACCAGGGCGTAAGCAAGCCACTGCATTGGTCCACACCCTCGACGCCTTGCTCATGGAAAATGGCAACAGCCTCAAAGCCGCCCAGCGCCTGGGCCTGCACCGTAACACTGTCAATCAGCGCATACAGCGCATCGAA
The DNA here is from genome assembly GCF_003205245.1 of Pseudomonas sp. MB-090624. NCBI lineage: Bacteria > Pseudomonadati > Pseudomonadota > Gammaproteobacteria > Pseudomonadales > Pseudomonadaceae > Pseudomonas > Pseudomonas sp. MB-090624. Next base: position 18,171 of record NZ_QJRK01000005.1, read on the forward strand.
CAACTGAGCGGGCAGTCGATCGACGACCCGCTTTTTCGCATGAATGCTTCGGTCGCCATGTTGGTATGGCGCATGAGCGAAGCCCACGGCAAGGAGTAACCGCATGAACATCATCAACGCCCGGCTGCGCGGCAAACCCGGCTTGTTCCGCATTGAACTTGCTGGCGAGCGCATCAGCGCAATCGTGCCGCAGGCCAATGCAGTGGCGCAGGCGCCCGGCGACCTGGACGCTGCACAGAACCTGGTGGTAGCGCCCTTTGTCGAGCCGCACATCCACCTTGACGCCACGCTGACGGCCGGTGAGCCGAGGTGGAACATGAGCGGTACGCTGTTCGAGGGCATCGAGTGCTGGGCCGAGCGCAAGCAGTTCACCACCCACGATGACATCAAGGCCCGCGCGAAGAAAACCATTGGCATGCTGGTGGACCACGGTATCCAGCATGTGCGCACGCATGTCGATGTCACCGACCCGACGCTTACCGCGCTCAAGGCCATGGTCGAGGTACGCGACGAAGTCCGCGGGCTGGTCGGCCTGCAGATCGTCGCGTTTCCGCAGGAAGGCATAGAGTCGTATGCCAACGGCAGGGCATTGATGACCGAAGCGGTGGCCATTGGTGCCGACGTGGTGGGGGGCATTCCGCATTTCGAGAACACCCGCGACCAGGGCGTGTCGTCGATAAAATTCCTGATGGACCTGGCCGAGCGCAGCGGCTGCCTGGTAGACGTGCACTGCGACGAAACCGACGACCCGCAGTCACGTTTTCTTGAAGTTCTGGCCGAGGAAGCGCGGGTACGTGGCATGGGCGCCCGGGTCACCGCCAGCCATACCGTGGCGATGGGTTCGTATGACAACGCTTACTGCTACAAGCTGTTCCGCCTGTTGAAGCTGTCGGGCATCAACTTCGTGTCCTGCCCAACCGAAAGCATCCACTTGCAAGGGCGCTTCGACAACTACCCCAAGCGCCGTGGGGTTACCCGGGTAGCCGAGATCGACCGCGCCGGCATGAACGTGTGCTTTGGCCAGGACTCCATCGTGGACCCGTGGTACCCGCTGGGCAACGGCAACATCCTGCGCATTCTCGAGGCCGGGCTGCACATCTGCCACATGCTCGGCTACGAAGACTTGCAGCGTTGCCTGGACCTGATCACGGACAACAGCGCCCGCACCTTGAACCTTGGCGAGCACTATGGCATCGAGGTGGGGCGCCCAGCCAACCTGCTGCTGCTGTCGGCACCCGATGACTACGAGATGGTGCGCAGCCAAGGGCATGCGCTGGTCTCGGTGCGCCATGGCAAGGTGCTGATGCAGCGTACGCCTGCCCAGGTGCAGCGCCTGCTCTGAGCGGTTGAGTTTGGGGCCCGGCGCTATGCCGGGCCCTGGCGTCAGCTGTCACCCGACCGCTTCGAGGAACTTGTCCAGGACAATGTTGCGGCCACACAGGACCACCGCAACCCGCTTGCCTTGGTACTGCCTGGCCAGTTTCTGCATGCCGGCGACGGCAACTGCCGCAGCGCCTTCGATGATCCAGCGCTCGTGGCGGGCAATGTCGCGCATCGCCGCGCGGATTTCGTCCTCGCTGACCAGTACCGTCCCGGTGACCAGCGCCTGGCACAGCGGGAAGCTGACAGCACCTGGCTCGATGCCACCGGCGGTGCCGTCGGAAAGGGTTTCGCGCGCCTGCACTTCGATGATCTCACCCGCCTGTAGCGAGCGCGCCAGTGCGGGGTCATTTTCGGGCCAGCAACCAATGATCTCGGTGCCCGGCTTGAGCACGCGCAGGGCGGCGCCGATACCGGCAATCAGCCCGCCGCCGCCCACCGCGACGAATACCGCGTACAAGTCGGGTGCCTGCTCGAACAACTCCATTGCGAGGGTGCCTTGGCCTGCGATGACCTGCAGGTCGTTGTACGGCGATACGAACGGCACACCCCGCAGCCGCGCTTGCCTGGCGGCCTCCAGTTCTGCACCCAATGGGTCGCTGGGCAGGCAGATGACTTCGGCGCCCAAGGCACGCATCGCTGCCAGCTTGTAGGCCGACGCTGAAGCGGCGCTGTACACCGTCACCGGCACCCCAGCGGCGTTGCCGGCCATTGCCAAGGCCTGCCCGTGGTTGCCCGAAGACGCGGCGATCACCCCGGCAGCCCGCTGTTGGGTTGGCAGCAGGCGGATCTTGTTGCTGGCGCCGCGAAACTTGAACGAACCGGTGTGCTGCAAGTGTTCGCATTTAAGCAGCACATCGCAACCGGTCTGCTCCGAGAGGCGGGCGCTGCGGGTCAGTGGCGTCACACTGACGGCAGGGCGCAGTGCCGCATGGGCATCCTTTATGGACCGAAAAAGCACATCCAACTGGGTGGCATCGATAATGGGCGCAAGAGCGGGAGTGGCTGCCATGCTGTAAACCTGCATAGAAATGGAATATCCGTCTACCGTAGACGTTTATTCTATTCGAGACAAGCAGGCGTGCACATGCGTCGCGGTGCTCATCCCGGCAAGCCAGCGATAGCGGGTTTAAAGGGCCTAGAGCTCTTTCAGGTACTTGTACACGGTCGCGCGCCCCATGCTCAGTACGTTGGCCACATAGTCCACGCTACTGCGGCCTTGGAACGCGCCCTCGGCATGCAGCGCCTGCACCAGGCTGCGCTTGTCCTTCATGCGCAGCGTTTGCAGTGACAGGTTGCGCGCCTGCAGCCAGCCATGCAGGAAAGTGTTGATGCGTTCCTGCCAGTCATTGCGGAACAACGCGTCCGGTTGCGGCACCAGCCGGCTCATCTGGAAAAACGCATCCAGCGCAACACGGGCCTGCTCCAGTACCGACACGTTCAGGTTGATGCACATCAGGTGCTCGGCTTCGCCCTGGGCATTGCGCAACACGGTGCTGATCGAACGGACCTTCTGGCCGTTCCAGTTGAGTTTCTCGTAAGGGCCAAGGTTCGTGCCCTGGAGCAAGTCGCCCAGTTCATGATCGATCGCCGAGTCGTCACCCAAGGTGCGTTGGGAGAAGTTGTTGGCGATGTGCACCACTGTCTGGCTGCGCAGGTCGTGGACGATGACTTCCGCGTGCGGGTACAGCAACAGCGCGATGCTGTCGGCAATTGCCTTGTAGTTATCCAGGGTCATGTGTTTCGGGTGCTTTTTCGCAGGGGCAGGAACCGGACGTTCATGGTGGCGGCAAAGCGCCTGGGACACAAGGCGGGTGGTTGCAGAGCTTCGTACCGCTGCCAGCACTACCAAACCCACAAATTCACCCCTCACATGCGATAAGCCGTGATTAGTCCATGTCAGAAAACCTTTACTGACCAAGGCCGTTATTGGCATAATCAGTACGTAATTACATGCTACATAACACAGTACGAAATTGTAGGAGCACTCATGGCCCGGGGCGGCATAAACAAGGTGGTGGTGCAGCAGGCACGCCAGGCGCTTATAGCCCGGGGCGAAAACCCCAGCATCGATGCCATTCGTATCGAACTGGGCAATACCGGCTCGAAGACCACCATTCACCGCTACCTCAAGGAGCTGAACGGCCAGCAGCCGGTTGCCGCGGAAGGTGGCGTTGCATTGAGTGAGGTGCTGGCCCGCATGGTTGGGCAGTTGGCGACCCAGTTGCAGGACGAGGCCGATCTGTCCATCGAGCAGGCCGAAAGCACGTTTACCCAGCAGCGTGAACAGCTGCAGGCGCAGCTCGAAAGCGCGCAGCAAGCCCTGGCCGCAGCGCATCAGCAGCACCAGATCGATGCCGCGGCACTGGCTGCCGAATCCGAGCGGCTGCTGTCCACGCAAAGTACGTTGCAGGCCGAACAGCTACGCAGTGCGAGCCTCAACCAGTCGCTGGGCGAACTGCAGCTGCGCCTGGCAGACAAGGACGAACAGATCCAGTCACTGGAAGACAAGCACCGCCATGCCCGCGACGCCCTCGAGCATTACCGCAGCGCCAGCCGTGAGCAGCGCGAGCAGGAACAACGCCGGCACGAGGCGCAATTGCAGCAGTTGCAGGTGGAAGTGCGCCAATTGCAGCAGGGCATGATCGTCAAGCGGGACGAACTGACCCGCCTGCACCGCGATAACGAGCGCTTGCTCGGTGAGCACCGCCAAGTGGCCAGCGAATGCCGGGCGCAGGGGGAATTGCTGGAGCAACGTGATGCGCAGATCCAGGGTTTGCGCACGATCCTGGCGCAGGCGCAGGGCGCCAGTGAGGAAATGCGCCGGCAATTGGAGACCCAGGCACAGAGTCTTGAACAGCGGCGCGAGCTGTGTGCCGAGCAAGCACGGCAGTTGAAACACTTCGAGGAACAACTGCGCGAGCGTGACGAGGCGTTGGCGCAGTGTCGGGCTCGGGTGGCCGAAGCAGCAGGTTGATCAAACTTTTTCGTGGCAGCGCTTTCTTCCCTAAACACCTCAAGGAGATAGCGCTATGCCTGATAAACAACCACCGCACAAACAGGGGCCCCACTCGTCGGAGCAGGCGGACAAGCAGAGTGACCTGGGTTTCGACCCGGATTCGCCGGACCTCGACGATCCGCAGGTTGACCCGCAGGGCCCCGCCAAACCACCCAGGGATGTGGAGAAGAAATAGGGAATGCCCGCCAGCTGAGCGAAATGGGCTGGCGGGTTTACCGAGGGATTTGCCCGGCCTGTGAGACCAGTCGGCGCAAATCCCCGGTTTGCCAGCGCTTAGCCCTCGGCCCGCCTGGCGGCGTCCACACCGGCCGCCGACAGCTTGATGGGGTACTGGAGGCTGATTTGGTGGTCACTGCTGACCACCACGCTGCCATCATGAATCAGGCCGTCGTCCTGCAGGGTCTTGAGCATGCCTGCAACGGCCTTCTCGCCACGATAGTTGTCCAGCACTTCCTTGCCCAGCCCCTGTGGGTGAGCATGCAGCAGACGGGTGAGTACTTCGCTTTTCAGTGCATCGTTACTCATGTCGAACCTCACGTTCACTTGGCGTGTTTGGCCTGTAGTGCCTTGGCGTGCTCCAGGTGCTGTTCCAGCTTGGGCAGGGTTTCGCTGGCGAAGGCCTTCAGCTCAGCCTTATCGGAGGACGCAGCTTCTTTCTTGAACAGCTCGACCGCTTTCTCGTGCGCATCGACCTGGTTGTTGAGGTAAGACTTGTCGAACGACTCGTCACGCCATTCCAGGATCATCTTCTTGACCTTGTCGGTCATCGCCGCGTCGTCGGGTACCGAAATATCCAGTTTACGGGCGATGTCGCCGAGCTTCTGATTGGCCTGGGTATGGTCGGTGACCATTTGCTGGGCGAAGGTCTTGATCTCTGCGTTCTGGCTTTTTTCCTGGGCCAGGTTGCCGGTAACCACTTCGGCGATGCCGGATTCGACCGCTGCATCGACGAAATCATTGGAGCTGGCTGCCAGCGTGTGGGCCGATACCAGACCCAGCACCATCGATAACCCGACACGCTTGATGAAAATACTGCTCATGCTTCACTCCTTAAACCTTGGCGCGACCTCAGTGTCGCGTACGGTTGAGGGGCCGGGCAGGGCAAAGGTTTAATCTTTTTCATCACCGGCAGCGAACCCGGTGGCGCTCAATCCACGGCCAGCACCTGTTGCTGGAGTTGCCAACGCACCGAACTCACGCCCTTTTCCAGGCTGACCCGGCTGACCAGGCGCTCCAACTGCGCCGGTGCCTGGGCGGTGCCCAACAGCTCTGCACGCACCTCAAGCCTGGCCGGGTTGTCCAGGTCGGCACTTTGCAGCGACTGCAGGCGTAGCTGCGGTTCGGCCAGGCTGTGCAGCATCAGGCTGCGCACCTGGATCTCGTCCTCGGCGCGGCAGACGATGCGCACTTCGAAATGCTGTTCGTGCTCGCTGGCGGGCACCACGCCCTGGCGGTCAAGGCGTTGGGCGATGTCGCGCAGCAGGATGTTCGCGCACAGCACCACCAGGCTGCCCAGCGCGGCCTCCAGCAACATCCCCAGGCTGCACAGGACACCGACCGCTGCCGTGCACCACAGGGTGGCGGCGGTATTCAGGCCGCGCACATTGAAGCCGTCGCGCATGATCACCCCGCCGCCGAGAAAACCAATGCCCGAGACCACATAAGCGGCAACGCGTGAGGCATCGGCAGCGGCCATGCCGGGCACTGCCTGGGTCATCAGCACGAACAGGCAGGCCCCGGTACTGACCAGTGCATTGGTGCGCAGCCCGGTCAGGCGCTGGCGCAACTGGCGTTCGGCGCCGATCAGCGCCCCTAGCAGCAACGCGACACTGACGCGCAGCAGAAAAACGTTCCAATCCATAGCTCACCTCTTCCACGGGCACAGGCCCGCATGAGCGCCTTCACTGGGCGCGGTTGAAAAACCAGAAAGATGCGCAGGACCACGGGGGGAGGGAGGTGAAGCGGGGGTTACACGAAACCACCGTCTTGCCAGGCTGGCCAGACAGTGCAGGACACTGCCGGGCTAGCGCGCCACGTGGGCCTGTCGCAAGCGACTGGGGCTACTGTCCAAAGCGGGTCTCCTGTTGGGATGGCTAAATTGCGACGCGGACCATACGCCCCGCGGCAAAGCCGGTCAAGGGTGCAAAGATGACAATGGCTTAATCGGCACATGCCCGGCGGCGGCGCCTGCCACATGGAAAAAAAAACCATCAGCCGGTAACCTTGCGCCACCCTATGCGATCACCCGGACCGTTCCATGCTGCTCAATCTGACCGTGCTGTTCGGCACCCTGGTGGCCATGGAGGGCGTAGGCACGCTGGCCCACAAGTACATCATGCATGGCTGGGGCTGGTGCTTGCACCGCTCGCACCATGAGCCACAGCTAGGCATGCTCGAAACCAATGACCTCTACCTGCTGGCGCTGGCGCTGATAGCCGCCGCCCTGATCGCCCTGGGCAAGGGCGGCCATGCGCCGCTGCAGTGGGTGGGCGGTGGCGTGGCGGGCTATGGCGTACTTTATGTACTGGCCCATGATGGTTTCTTTCATCGGCACTGGCCGCGCCGGCCACGGCCGGTCAACCGCTACCTCAAACGCCTGTACCGGGCGCACCGGCTGCACCATGCAGTGAAGGGGCGCACCGGAGGGGTGTCGTTCGGTTTCTTCTACGCGCCGCCGTTGAAGGTGTTGAAACAGCAACTGCGGGGCAAGCGCAACCGGCGCTGACTGCCTGGCCGTTACCCGGCGGTGCCGCCTTCAGGCTGCGCCACGGCGTGCCCTCGGCTCACCCACCAGCCAAAACCGGCGGCGGTGAAGAACATGATCAGGCTGTACAGCGCTGCCGGCACTGCCATGGTCGGGTTGTTCAGCAGCGACGGGCTCAGGGCCAGGGCAATGGCCAACGTGCCGTTGTGTATGCCGATTTCCATGCCGATGGCGATGGCCTGGCGCTTGGGGATGTTGAGCAGGCGCGGCACCCAGTAGCCCACCGCCAGGCTCAAGATGTTGAACAGCAGCGCCGCCAGGCCCACGACCGGTGCGTACTCGACCACCGTCTGCCAGTCCTTGGCCAGCGCCAAGACAATGGTGAATGCCAGAAACAATGCCGCCACCAGCTTCATCGGCTTTTGCATGCGCGCGGCAAATGCGGGGGCAAAGCGGCGAATCAGCATGCCCAGCGCCACCGGCAGCAGAACAATGGCGAACACCTGCATGACCTTGGCGAACTGCAGCGGTATGGCCTGGTCCGACGCCATGAACCAGCTCAACGACAGGTTGACCAGCAGCGGCATGGTGAGAATCGCGATCAATGAGTTGACCGCTGTGAGGGTGATATTCAACGCCACATCGCCATGTGCCAGGTGGCTGAACAGGTTCGCCGTGGTGCCGCCCGGCGAAGCGGCCAGCAACATCAACCCCACCGCCAGCGCCGACTCCAGGCCAAAGCCGTTGGCGATCAGGAAGCACACCAGCGGTAACAGCAGAATCTGGCAGGCCAGGCCCACCACCACGGGCTTCGGATATTTCACCACCCGTGCGAAGTCAGCCAAGGTCAACGACAGGCCAAGGCCCAGCATGATGATGCCCAAGGCCAGGGGCAGAACGGCGGTGAGCAGAGGCGAGGCGGTCATCGGTAGTCTCTCGGGCGAAGGATCCGAAGCAGTCTAGGTGGGCCGGGGTGGATAGGTAATTGCAAAGAGCCAGCTCTTGGTAACCATTTGTTACCAGTGAGATCCCTCATCGGCGCTGTATGGCGCGTTGCAGCAAGCCCGCAGGCGCAGTAGCATGCCGCCTTTTTCGAGGATTAGCCTGTCATGCCGTTCCAGCAAGGTCTGCTTGCCACCCCGGTGCCGGCCCACGCCCGCCACCTGTTCTTCACCCTGCAATCGCCCGAGGCGTTGCCTGCCGCCCTCGATGCCTTGCTACCGCAGGTCGATGGCGTGCAGGTGATTCTGGGCGTAGGCGCGCCCATGGCCAAAGCCCTGGGGCGTGAAGTACCTGGCCTGCGTCCTTTCCCGCTGCTGGATGCGGCGGTAGAGAACCCCAGCACCCAGCATGCGTTGTGGCTGTGGCTGCGTGGCAATGAGCGGGGCGACCTGCTGCTGCGGGCCCAGGCACTGGAGCAGGCGTTGGCGCCGGCCCTGCGCCTGGCCGACAGCGTTGACGGTTTCCTGCACCGGGGTGGGCTGGACCTGACCGGCTACGAAGACGGCACTGAGAACCCGGTGGACGAGGATGCGGTGCAGGCAGCGATCGCTGCCGATGGTTCCAGCTTTGCCGCGTTTCAGCTGTGGAAGCACGACCTGGCGTACTTCAAGTCGCTGCCCCAGGCCGACCAGGACAACATCATGGGCCGCCGCCTCAGTGACAACGAAGAACTCGACGACGCGCCCGAGTCGGCACACGTCAAGCGTACTGCCCAGGAAAGCTTCGAGCCCGAGGCCTTCATGGTGCGCCGCTCGGTATCCTGGGCCGATCAGCGCGGTGCCGGCCTGGCTTTCGTTGCCCTGGGCCGCAGCTTCGATGCCTTCGAAGTGCAACTGCGGCGCATGAGTGGCCTGGAGGACGGGATCATCGACGGCCTGTACCGCTTCAGCCGGCCCCTGAGCGGCGGCTACTACTGGTGCCCGCCAATCAGCGCCACCGGTGTCGACCTGAGCCCGCTGCTGCAGGCCAGGTAAAAACATCCGGACACAGAAACGCCCGCGCGCGCCGGGTAGAGCGACTAGCCTTGGAAGTTTCCCTGGCATGACGGGAGCTTTTCCATGTATGCACGTCGTGATGTCCTACGCGTGGGTGCTACGTTAGGCCTATTGGCCAGCGCCCCTTGGTTGCACGCGGCCACGCCGGCAGGCATGTTGACCCGCGCCGTACCGTCCAGCGGTGAAGCGCTGCCGGTCATTGGCGCCGGGACTTCCGGCAGTTTCGAGGTTGAAGCCGGTTCGGCTGCCTACCAGCAACTGCGGGCAGTGCTCAAGGCCTTTTTCGACGGTGGCGGGCGGGTGATCGACACCTCGCCCAATTACGGTGGCGCCGACAGCATTCTTGGCCAATTGCTGGAGGAGGGGGGGTGGCATTCACGCTGCTTCATTGCCACCAAGATTGCCGCCGACAGCCGCGCAGAAGCCCAAGCGCAATGGGCTGAGAGCCTGAAGCGGCTGCGCACCGACAAGGTCGACCTGTTGCAGGTGCACAACCTGCGTGACTGGCGAACCCAACTGCCCTACGCGCGCGAACTCAAGCAGCAGGGCAAAACCCGCTATGTCGGGATCACCCATTACCTGAACAGTGGCCACGCCGAGGTCGCCGAGCTGGTGCGCAGCGAGGCGCTGGATTTCATCCAGATCAACTACTCGGTCAGTGCCCCCCAGGCCGCCCGTGAATTGCTGCCGTTGTGCCAGGAGCGGGGTGTAGCGGTGCTGATCAACCGCGCGTTCGACGATGGGCGCCTGTTCACCCGAGTCAAAGACCAGCCGTTGCCCGGCTGGGCCGCTGAAGCGGGCATCGGCAGCTGGGCGCAGCTGTTTCTCAAGTTCGCCATCAGCCACCCGGCGGTGACGACGGTAATTCCCGCCACCGGGCGGCCAGATCGCCAGCTCGACCAGCTCATGGCTGGCCAGGGCCCACTGCTTACCCAGGCGCAGCAACAGGCGCTGATCAGGCAATTCACCTGAGCGTATGACTGCCTGGCGGCGGCGCCTGGATCAAGGGCTGAACATACAGCCCGGCGAAGGCCCGGCGGTTATCGCCGGCCTGCTGCTGTTCTATTGCCTGTTTACCGGTTACTTCATGCTGCGCCCTGTGCGCGAAACCATGGGTGTTGCCGGGGGCGTTGACAACCTGCAGTGGTTGTTCACCGGAACCTTCATCGCCAGCCTGGCATGCCTGCCGGTGTTCGGCTGGCTGGCCAGTGGCGTGCAACGCCGGCTCATCCTGCCTTGTACCTATGGTTTTTTTGTCAGCAACCTGCTGCTGTTCGCTGTGTTGTTTACCCGCACACCAGACAACCTGTGGGCGGCGAGGGCGTTCTACATCTGGCTTTCGGTGTTCAACCTGCTGACCATCTCGCTAGCCTGGAGCGTGCTCGCCGACCTGTTTTCTACGGCCCAAGGCAAGCGCCTGTTCGGCCTGTTGGCCGCCGGGGCCAGCCTGGGTGGCCTCAGCGGGCCGATCCTGGGCACGCTACTGGTGGCGCCGCTGGGCCATGCCGGGTTGCTGCTGCTGGCGGCGGTATTCCTGCTCGGCAGCGTCGGGGCAAGCCTGTTTCTGCAGTGCTGGCGACAGCGGCAACCGTTGCCAGCGCATGCCGAGCGTAGCGCCGCAAGGCCGCTGGGCGGCAACCCACTGGCCGGTGCCACTGCGGTACTGCGCTCGCCTTATCTGTTGGGCATTGCGCTGTTCGTGGTGTTACTGGCAAGTGTCAGTACCTTCCTGTACTTCGAGCAGGCGCGCATCGTCAGCCAGACCTTCACCGACCCCACCCGGCAAACCCAGGTGTTCGGCTTGATCGACAGCGTTGTGCAAGCCTTGGCCATCCTCACGCAAGTCTTCCTCACCGGGCGGCTGGCACGTCGCCTGGGGGTAGGCATATTGCTGATGGCCGTGCCGCTGGTGATGGCAGTGGGCTTCTTGTGGCTGGCGCTGGCCCCGGTGTTCGCGGTGTTCGTAATGGTCATGGTGGTGCGCCGTGCAGGGGAGTATGCGCTGGTACGACCGGGGCGCGAGATGCTGTTCACCGTGTTGCGGGCCGAGGACAAGTACAAGGCCAAGAACTTCATCGATACCGTGGTGTACCGGGGTGGCGACGCCCTTAGTGGCTGGCTCAAGCGTGCCCTGGACGTGATGGGCGAACACCCTCAACTGGCCATGCTGATTGGGGCGGTACTGGCCGTGGCCTGGGCGGCCACCGGCGGTTGGCTTGGCCGCCGTCAGGCCCGTATGGATAACCCGCCGCGCGACTGAAAGGCGCGCCAAATAAGGACTGGCCGCTTATTTAATGCCACCGGTCCGAAGCCTGCCAATTGAAACGAATCCCGACCCGAGCCCGTACTCCGAATTCATGTACGGCGCTGAAGCCGTGCATCCCGAAATCATATGAGGTTTCAGACCATGGCCACTAAAGACAATAGCCGTACCGGCAACCAACAAGGCAGCCAGGGCGGTAACAAGAACTCGGGCAACTTCGCCAATGACCGCGAAAAAGCCTCCGAGGCAGGCCGCAAGGGCGGGCAGCATTCCAGCGGCGGCCAAACCAGTGAATCGGGCCGCAAAGGCGGCCGCTCGTAAATGAGGCCCTGCAGTGCCGGGGAACCGGCACTGCCATCGAGTAGCCCTGGAGGTCGTTATGCAATGGTTACCTGTGGCGGCCCTGTCGGGCGCCCTGTTGCTGGTTGGCGGCTGTTTCGACCGAGACAATGGCCACCCCGGCAAAGACGACGCCGACACCACCAAGCCGTCCCTGCAAATGCAACAACCCAGTGACAAGCCCGCCCCCCAACCTGCGCCAGATCCTGAACCGATGCCTGGTCAGAAACCCAGCCAATAAACGCGCATGAGGAAAACGGCATGACGGTCATGACACGCAAGACCGCCGCGACAGTTCCGGCCTCACTGGCCACAACCAGCCTGCAACAGCGTTACGAAGCCTTGCTGGCAGGCACTGATAACGCTGGCGCGCAATGGTTGAAGGAGCAACTGGAGCGTGCCCGGCACTTGCCGGATGACCTGCCAGCCGACCCCGTGGAGTTTGAAGCCTGGGGCGCGCGCCACGCCGGGCAAGTAGCTCAAGGTTTTGCCGCCTACTTGGCACAACGCCAGCAAGGTGGGCCACGCCGCTATTTTGCCACGCGCGCGCAAGCGCTATGGTTCCTGCAACAGGTGGCACCGACCAAGGCGGTGGATGGTGCGTGGTTGCACAGTACGTTGCGGCATTGGGCAGACCCGCGCTACCACGGGTTGATCCGGACCTACCTGGAAGAATTGGGCAGCGGTGATGTGCGCTGCAACCATGTGGCGATCTATCAGCGGCTGATGAGCCGCCTGGGTTGCCTGGAACCGTTGCACCTTGAAGACGAACGCTATTTGCAGGGGGCACTGCAGCTGGCACTGGGCCGCTACGGTGAGGACTTCCTCCCTGAGCTGATCGGTTATAACCTCGGCTACGAACAACCACCGCTGCATTTGCTGATTACCACCTATGAACTCGCCGAATTGGGCATCGACGGCCAGTATTTCCAATTGCATGTCACGATCGACAACGCCGCCAGCGGTCACGCCCACCTGTCAATCCAGGCCTTGCGCCAACTCAGCCCGCGCAGTGACCCCTCCGGGTTCTACCAGCGAGTACGGCACGGCTACCGCCTGAATGACCTTGGCGTGGATACACCCACCCTGGTCAGCCTTTTCGACCTGGAAGCGGAATTGGTGCAGGCCTTGGAACAGAAGCGTCAGTTTGGCCAGTTCATGCATTCAGACCGGTGCCGGCTGCAGGGGCGCACCATCAACCAATGGCTGGCAGAACCTGGCGCCATGCCGCACTTTCTGCAGGCGCTGCAGGCGCAGGGCTGGATTCGCCGCGGTGAAGAACCCGCGCAAAGCCGCTGGTGGGGACTCGTGGATGGGCCATCAGCACCGATGTACGGTGTGTTCACCGCCTATGAAAAGCAGTTGTGGCACGACTGGATCGCAGCAGGTTGGCAGTCGCGCGTTCGTCGCGTGCTCCCCGGAAGCTGGCAGTTGCCGGCATCCCCGGAAGGTGACGCTGTGAATGTCGACGCGCACGATATCGAAGCGCTGATCGAACGCATGGCTGGTAATCGTCACGCGACGCCTGACGGGCTGCAGGCGACCCGCGCCTATCTGCAGGCCACGGGGATGATCCAGGAGCAAGCGCGCTGATGGAGCCCGCCCCGCAGATACTTGCCAGTGACGATGCGCTGGTTGAATTGGGCCAGCGCCTGCGTGCCGCTGGTTACCGTTTCACCTGCGTGACACCGGCCACACACGCTCGCGTCATGGCCCGCTGCGCCGGCGAGCAGGCACGCACCCTGCGCGATGTGTTCGGCTGGAGCCAGGCGTTCAGCCCCGGGCTGGTAACCGCGGATCTAATGGCCCTGCTGCAGCGCGCGGAGGGCTTGACTGCGGCACCTCAGCCGTCGTTTCGCAGCGCGGTGCGCTGGTCTACCCTGGGCGACCTGTTACTGGTCCATTCTGCCTACCCGACCGACACTGCAGACGCAGTGTTCTTCGGCCCGGACAGCTACCGCTTCGCCCAGGTCATCCACGAGCACCTGCGACACGGCGACAAACGCATTGAGCATGCCGTGGACATTGGCTGCGGAACTGGCATTGGCGCTTTGCTGGTTGCACGGGCGGCGCGCCATGCGCAGGTTTTTGCCGTGGATATCAACCCGCTTGCCCTGCGGTACACCGCCGTGAATGCAGCGTTGGCTGGCGTCAGCAATATTTCGGTGAAGCACAGTGACCTGCTGGACGATGTGCCCGGCAGTTTCGACCTGATCGTTGCCAACCCGCCCTACATGCTCGATGTGGGCGAGCGGACCTACCGGCATGGCGGTGGCGCCCTGGGGGCCGCGTTGTCGTTGCGGATTGTCGAGCAGGCTTGTGAGCGGCTGACCCCGGGCGGCTCGTTGCTGTTGTATACCGGTGTGGCGATCGTGGACGGCCGTGATCCCTTGCTCGAGGCTGTTCGCCTGCGTCTGGCCGGCCCCACGTGCTCTTGGGTGTATCGGGAAATCGACCCTGATGTGTTCGGGGAGCAACTGGCTGAGCCGGGTTATGAAGCCGTGGAGCGGATAGCCGCCGTAGCCCTGACGGTTACCCGCCTGTAGAAGTGTTACGGCGCACTTGCAATTGGCCGGGGTTGCCCGACAATGGCGCGCCCCCTGCCGCCACACGGACCACCCGCGCCATGATGCTGACCACGCTATTCCCTGATATCTCCCTAGATGACACGTTGTTCGTCTTCGCCCTTGAAGCCGAAGCGGGCGAGGTGTTCCGCGAAATGAACACCGTGTTCACCGGTATTGGCAAGGTCAACGCTGCTATCGCGCTGACCAAGGCTATCGCTGTGCGCCGTCCCAGGCTGATCGTCAACCTGGGTTCTGCTGGCAGCCAGCGCCACGGCAAAGGCGCTGTCGTGTGCTGCAACCGTTTCGTGCAGCGCGACATGGACGTGACGCCGTTGGGCTTCGCCCGTTACGAGACGCCACTGGCGAATACCCCGGTGCTACTCGAACACGGTGCGGCCATACCCGGCCTGGCGCTGGAAACCTGCGGCAGTGGCGACAGCTTCGAAACCAAGCACGGCGATGCGCCTTACGATGTGGTCGACATGGAAGCCTACGTGCTGGCCTTGATCGCCCGCAGCGAAGATATTCCGTTCGTGTGCCTGAAGTACATCTCCGATGACGCGGGCAGCGAGGCTGCCGGTGATTGGACCGTACAGGTTCACCTGGCGGCCGAAGCGTTCAAGCATGTGCTGTTCAACGCGGTCTGATTGCCGGCCATTGGTGGCCGTGGGGCAATGCCATTAAACCTTCGCCACCCGGTGCAGTCACTGTTGGTATCGGCAGCCAATTTTGGAGCAGTGTCATGGCTCGGGCAATCTGGAAAGGCGCTATCAGCTTCGGGCTCGTGCATATCCCTGTGGCCCTCAACACTGCGGTGCGCACCGAACGGGTAGACTTCGACTGGTTGGACAAGCGCAGCATGGAGCCTGTGGGCTACAAGCGCGTGAACAAGGTCACCGGCAAGGAAATCGACAAGGACAACATCGTCAAAGGCGTGGAGTATGAAAAGGGCCGCTATGTGGTGATCAGCGAGGAGGAAATCCGCAAGGCTCGCCCTGAAGCCACTCAGACGATCGATATCTTCTCCTTTGTCGAAGCTGGCGAAATACCCCTGCAGCACTTCGATACCCCGTATTACCTCACCCCCGACCGGCGCGGCGGCAAAGTCTATGCATTGCTGCGCGAGACGCTGGAAAAAACCGGCAAGGTGGCGCTGGCCACGGTTGTGCTGCACACCCGCCAGCACCTGGCGCTGCTGCGCCCTCTGGATGACGCGCTGGTGATGATCACTTTGCGCTGGCCCGAGGAAGTGCGCGGCCTTGAGACCCTGGAGCTGGACAGCAGTGTGACCGATACCAGGGTCGACAAGCGCGAACTGGACATGGCCAAGCGACTGGTCGAAGACATGAGCGGGCCGTGGAAGCCCGAGGACTACCATGACGCCTTCCGCCAGACCATTCTGGACCTGGTGGAAGAAAAGGCCAGCAAAGGCAAGATCGCTACAGTCGAGAAAGGCAAGGCCGCCAGCGCCGAGAAAGGTGCGGACATCCTCGACCTTACCGAGCTGCTGAAACGCAGCCTCGGCGGCAAGAAGCCGGCGAAGAAGCCGCGCAAGGCCTCCTGATCGAAGCCCCGCAAGCGCTTCGATCAAACCAGAGCCTGTAGCCGCGCCAGGTAATCGCCAAAGCCTTCCCGGGCGCGGCTGTCGAGGCGGCTGCTGGTGGCCACGCTGTGCCGGGCCGTCCAGACGATCTGCGCGCCACTGGCTTGCAGGTCGCTGACCAGTTGCACATCTTCATGGGCCGCCAAGGGTTGGAAGCCGCCGACCCGTGCATAGGCGTCGGCGCACACGCCCAGGTTGGCGCCATGAATGTGCCGGTGCCCCTCGCGCTGCTCGTAGCGGCTTTGATAGAGCTGGCGCAGGGCCGCCGTCTGCCACGGCTGCCAGTATTCGACGTGTACCGTGCCACAGACAACCTCGGCACTGCAGGCCAGCTGCGACAACAACCAGTGCCCCGGTACCCGGCTGTCGGCATCGGTACAGGCCAGCCACCGCGCACCACGGTCGACCATGTGCGCCGCGCCCACCCGCCGGGCCATACCAACACTGCCAGCCTCCACCTCCAGCACCTGCACACCAAAACGCCGCGCCACGGCGGCGCTGCCATCGCTGCAGCGGTCGAGCACGACCAGCACCTCGACCCGATGGCCAGCCTGCTGTGCCTGCACGGCGGCAATCAGCACCGCACGCAGGCAACGGCCGAGGCGGCGGGCTTCGTTGTGGGCCGGAATCACGACGGCGATCATGGGCAAGTCTCGTCAAGGTCGACCACACTGGGCTGGGCTGACCAGTACTCGAGCACGAAGTCCGCTTCATCATGCTGGAACTGCTTGTAGAGGGGCAGGTGGCGGGCCAGCATGCGATGCACTTCACGCCCATCCTGCGGGCAACCGACAATGGGGTGCTTCCAGTGGCATGCCAGCAGGCCGCCGTCGTAAGACAGGCTGGCGACCGCTTGTTCGATGACTTGCAGCCAGTCGGTGGGGTCCAGGTAGTAGCCCACCTCGCTCAGCACGATCAGGTCGAAGCGCCCACCAGGCCAGTCTGCCGGGAGCCGCGCCAGTTCCACAGACGCATTGTGCACCTGAGCCAAGCGTTCGCGGGCCAGCCCCACGGCGGTGGGGTCGAGGTCCTGGCATAGCAGTTCCCCGCTGCGTTCGGCCAGCAGTGCACTTAGCTCGCCGTTGGCGCAGGCTGGTTCGAATACCCGCTGGTAGCATTGACGGGGCAGGCTGGCCATGACCAGCTCGCGCTTGCGCTTCTCGTACCAACGGGTGCGAAAAGCCCACGGGTCTTCATTGGTCGCATACAAGTCGGCGAAATACTGTGGGTCGAGGCTCATGACAACTCCAGTCAAAGGAACACCAGTTCGAAAGGTTGCAGCAGGCAATCCAGCAGGTTTGCCGGTAGCACCGGCGGCCGCTCACCGTCTGCCTGCAACTGGCTGGCATGGGCGGCCAGGGCCTTGCGCTTGCGCGCCAACCGGGCTTCATCCAGCTGCAGGCGGTGGGCACGGGGCCAGGGCAGGCGAGGGTCGTCGGGTTGCGCCCAGTGCCAGGCCCAGACCGGGACCTCGGCCAGTTGCACTTGCCGCGCCAATGCCGCGTGGGCGGCGGCGCGCCCGACGGCCTCGTGGTCGCAATGACCGTCATTGCGCCAGGTAGCCATCAACAGGTCGTCCGGGCGCAACAATTGAGTCAGATGGCTGACCAGGAACGCTTCCTCTCGCGGCAATTGGCCGTCCTTGAGGTTGAGCCGGCGCCAGTCCACGCGGTTCGGGTCCAGGTCAAGCTGCTGCAATGCCAGGCGACTTTCCTGGGGGCGTTGGCGACGCAGGCGATGCTCGCTCCACTGGGTTGAGCCAGGGTGGCTGCCTTCACCATCGGTTGCGGAAATCAGCATCAGGTCGGCTTCACGGCCTTTGAAGCTGCTCAGCAGGCCGCCTGCCATGAGGATTTCATCATCCGGGTGGGGCGCAATCATCACCAGGCGGCGCCCAGGCGGGCAGAGCCGGGCGGGGTCGAGCCATGTGGCGCGGGCCAGGTGTGCCGCCTGCTGCCAGTCGGCCCAAGGGGTGCCGCTGCTGGCCTGGATCAAGTTCTCACTCATAGCTGCCACGCTCCTGCCGGCACCTGCGCCAGCTGTTGGCCCAGCGCTGCCAGGTCACGCTCCGCGTGGCTTTGGCGCAGATACACCGGTAAATCGGCGCTCAAACGGGCGAAGTGGCTGTTGCGGCAGAACGGTGTGGCACCCAGCGCCCGCCCGACATGGCTGATGACCTGGTCCACGGCCTGCTCGACCTGGGCGCGGGCGCGCCGCACTTCAAAACTGGCATCTGCACCCGGCTGCCGGTCGATCCAGGCGGCGCATTCACGCAGCGCCGCACGCGCACCATACAAAGCGGCGTCCACCGCCCCGAGGTGGGCATCGGCATGCGGGTCGGGCCGCGGCTTGCGGCAATACTCGCGCAGGTAATCGGCCAGGGCCTCGGCCGCACCATACCAGCACGCGGCGATACCGCCGCCGCCGTGCCAGAAACCAGGGCGCGCCAGGTACTGGCCAGGTTTGCCGATCAGCGTTGCCGGGGTGTTGTCGAAGGTGACCTCGACGCTGGCCGTGGTAGCCATGCCCACGGCTTGCCAATGCTCGATGTTCAGCCCCTGGTCAGGCTGCGACAGTTCGATGGCGACCAACTGCTGCTGACCCTGCTCATCCCAGGCGGTGAGCAATGCCCGGTCGATCTGCAACGCCCCGGAACACCAGGCTTTGGTGCCTTGCAAACGTACCCTGTCGCCGTCGCGGGAGGTTATGACCGCGCGGGCATCAGGTGGCTCGGCGGCCCACACGCCCCAAATGCCTTCTGCCACGTAGTGTGCAGCTGCGCACTCCGCCAGAATCGCCAGGGCATCGGTGTGGCCTTCGTACAGTTTGGCCAGGGCCAGGTCGCAACCCGCCACGCGGGCCAACGTCTGCCAACGGCGCAAGGTATTGCCCTGGCCTGGCAACGGCAGCAGGTCCAGGTGGTCGGCCTGCAGCGCCTGCATCAGCTGAGGCAACTGAGTGTCGAGGTTGAGGGGCTGTTGACGATCACCAAATGTACGCAGTAGGCGGTCGAAATGGGTCAGGTTGAAGTCCTGGACGATGCTCATGGGCGGGTCTCCTGATGCGTGGCCACTAGGCAAGCCCCAGCTGTTTGCGCATGCGCGCCGTAATGGATTGGCGGACCTTGCCCAGGTCCGCCCACGGGTCGTCGACCTCTGCCAGGCGCGCGGGCAGGTTGGCGATGTTCCATTGGTTGGCGGCTTTGAGCGCGGTCAGTTCCTCACGCCAGATGGGCACCGACACCGGCAGGCCTTCCCGTGCACGCAGGGAATAGGCACACGCGGTTGTTGCCCCCCTGGCGTTGCGCAGATAGTCGATGAAGATGCGCCCGATGCGGTTCTTGGGCCCTGAAACAGCGCTGAGGCGGTCCGGAAACAGCTTGGCCAGGTACTCGACGATGGCATGGCTGAAGGCTTTGACCTCGTCCCAACCCGCGCGGCGGGTCAGCGGTACCACCAAGTGTATGCCCTTGCCGCCGCTGGTCTTGATGAACACTTTCAGGCCAAGCTCGTCGAGCAGGGTGAGGGTGAGTTGAGTGGCTTCCAGCATGGCCTTCCAGGGCAGCGCGGGGTCAGGGTCGAGGTCGAGCACGAAGCGGTCGGGCTTGTCGAAGTCCTTGTCAGTGGCATTCCAGCTGTGCAGCTCGAGCATGTTCATCTGCACCGCGCCCAGCAGGGTATCGGCGCGGTTGATGACCATGGCCGCCTGGCCGGCCTGGGCCTTGTCGTATTCGAGCACATTGGGCAGGTGCAGCTGGCTGGCGTTCTTCTGGAAGAAAAGCTCACCGGCCAGGCCATCGGGTGCCCGCACCAATGCCACCGGGCGGTGCTGGATCTGGGGTAGCAACCACTGGCTGACGGCGGCGTAATACTCGGCCACATCGCGCTTGGTCACGCCCGTGGTAGCGTCGATCACCCGGTCAGGGTGGGTAAGGTGCAGGTCCTCCGAAAGTGGCGCTGCTTTGCCGCGTTTGCGGCGGGGCGTTGTGTTGGTGGGCATGGGGCGTTCCAGGTCGATGGCGGTGGCGGGCTTGTCATCGCGCAGGCCATGGAAGACCGAATGGCGCACAATGCCGTCCCGGGTCATCTGGGCATACGCCACTTCAGCCAGCAGCTGCGGCTTCAGCCAGTGCACACCGCGGGCTTCTGCGCCGCTGGGCGGGCGGGCCACGGCGGGCTTGGCAATTTCAAGTGGCTGCAGGCGCGTATGGATGCTGGCCAGGGTGGCAGCCGTGAAGCCGGTACCGACCTTGCCGGCATAGCGCAGCTCGCCATTGTCCGGGTCGTGCAGGGCCAGCAGCAGGGCCCCGAAGCCGCTGCGGCTGCCTTTGGGGTCGGTGTAGCCAACCAGCACGAACTCCTGGCGGCGCTTGCATTTGAGCTTGATCCAGTCCGCGCTGCGGCGGCCGCTGTAGGGGCTGTCTGCACGTTTACCGATCAGCCCTTCGAGTTCCAGGCGGCAGGCGCTGGCCAGCAGGGCGTCGACCGGTTCGTCGAAGTCGGCGGAATATTTGAGTACGTCTGACGCGTCGTGATCGAGGAGGGTTTTCAGCGTTTCGCGGCGATCCTGTAGCGGTGCGTGACGCAGGTCCTTGCCACCCAGAAAGGGCAGGTCGAATACGTAGTAAGTGATGTGCTCGTCCTGCTCGGTGTCGAAGGCGTTCTGTAACGCCTGGAAGTCCGCTGCGCCATTTTCGTCAGCCACTACCATTTCGCCATCCAGCCAGGCCGAATCGATGCCCAGGGCGCGCAATGCTGCGACTTGGCGGGGCATCTTGCTGCTCCAGTCATGGCCGTTGCGGGTGAATAGCCGCACATCGTCGCCGTCGATACGAGCCAGGATGCGATAGCCATCGAACTTGACCTCATAGCGCCAGTCGCCCTGGGGCGGCGTGTCCACCAAGGTGGCCAGCTGTGGCTGCAACTGGTTCGGCAATGCGGCTTGGCGAACCTTGCCGGGGCGCTTGCGGGTAGCCCGCGGCTTGGTGGCGGCTTGCTTGGCTGCCGGCTTGCGGGGGATCAGGGTGCGGTCACTGAGCACACTGTCGGGCTGCGCGTCGACGATGCTGTACTCGGCTTCGCTACGGGCCTGGGCATCGTGGGATTTGACCAGCATCCATTGTTCTTTCTTGCCCGCCAGGTGGGTGCGGAACAGGTGCCACACCCCGGACAGTTTTTCGCCTTGCAAACGAAACTTGAGCTTGCCCTTGGCATAGCCCTCATGGGCGTCGCCCTCCGGCTCCCAGATGCCGCGATCCCAGACGATGACATCGCCAGCCCCGTAGTGGCCTTCAGGGATGTGGCCCTCGAAATCGGCATAGTCCAGCGGGTGGTCCTCGACGTGCACGGCCAGGCGGCGCACGTTCGGGTCCAGCGACGGGCCTTTGGGGATCGCCCAGCTCTTCAACGTACCGTCCAACTCCAGGCGGAAATCATAATGCAGGTGGCTGGCGTCGTGTTTCTGAATGCAGAACTGCAGCGCATGGGCTTTTTTGCCACGGCTGCGTTTGCCACTGGGCTCGGGCGTTGCGTTGAAGTCGCGCTTGCGCGCGTATTCCTGCAGGGGCTTGGCCATGTCCGGCTCCGGGCAAATCGCACTCTGTAGAGGTGGGAGGCGCCGGGCAGGCAGGGAGTTCAAAAAACTCTGAATCTTCGGCCACCCGTTGCAGTCGACCGAATGCAGCCAACTGACGGAGAACGTACATGGCCCGAACAGAAGATCCTAAGCCCTACACCCCAACCGAGATCGACGACACCGAGGACCGCATGGGCAGCGTGCACGAACTGGACTTCGATGAGCGCCTTGACGAACGCCAGGGGCGAGTAGGGGACGAGCGCCCGGCGAGCGAGATCGAGCGCGAATTTCCACCAGAGCGTGTTGCCGAAAGCGGCATGACGGGTGGCGAAGCGCTGAGCGACAGCCTGCATGAAGACAACGTCACCTACGACGACCTGAGCCCGGATACGCTGCTGGATGAAACCGGCGCCCGTGACCCCCACGAGCCCGGCGGCGGCGACGGCCCGGCTGACATGGACCTGCGCGAAGTGGATGCCGACGAAATCGGTGGCGGCTTTGGGCTGGATGAAGCCGAACTGGCACGTTCCGCACCGCTTGACGGGAAACCCTGGACCGATGATGTGATCGATGACGAGGAGAGCAGATCATGAACCAGCAACGTTGTGCCTGTACCGACTGTTCCTGCACCGTGGATGCCAATGCCTTGCAGCGTGACGGCAAGGCCTATTGCTGTGAGGCCTGCGCCAACGGCCATAGCCATGGCGAGGGATGCAGGATGCAAGCCTGCCATTGCAGCGAAAAACCGGACGAAAATGCCGTAGACAATGCGCTGGATGAGACCTTCCCGGCGAGCGACCCGATTTCACCTTGAGGTCGCCTTGTTGGCGCGGCACCAGGCCGCGCCGACGTCAAGCGCGCCTGCCCCACACCATCAGGTTTGCACCGAATTGTCGCGCTGGCGCATGGCCTTGGCGCGCTTCTCAAGCACCAGATAAGTCACGATCGCAACCACCAACGGTATCAGGTAGTACAGGGTGCGATAGCCCAACAGCGCAGCTACCAGCGTGCCCTGCGCCATCTGCCCGTGCAGCAGGGCGAGGAACACCGCTTCCAGCACACCCAGGCCCGCCGGGATATGTGCAACCGCGCCTGCCACGCAACTGATCAACAGGATCCCGAGGATCGCGGGGTAGAAGGCGTCGCCCGGCAGCAACCAGTAAATCAGCAGCGCCATCAATGCCCAGTTGCTGGCCCCCAGCGCTACCTGGCAGAGCGCAAGGCGCAGGGTTGGCAAAGTGACTTCGTGCTCGCGCCAACGCCACGTGCGCTTCTTGGCCAAGCCACAGGCCAGCAGGTACGCCGCGGTAATCGCCAGCAACAGCACGCCGATCAGGCGCAGCCCTGTGGTGCCCACCGCCCAGTTACCCGGCAGTTCGACCAGACCCAGGGCGAACACACTGCCGGCCAGCAGCATATAGCCCATCCAGTTGGTGAGCAGGCCCAGCGTGAGAATGCGCGTGATGGTGGGGGTATCGAGCCCCAGGCGCCCATACAGGCGGTAGCGCAAGGCAACCCCGCCGACCCAGGTGGTGAAGTTGAGGTTGAACGCGTAGCACACGAAGGCGACCGGCAGCACTTGCCGGGCGGGCAGCTGATGACCGGTGTAGGCGCGGGCCAGCAAGTCGTAGCTGGCGAACGTCAGGTAACTGCACACCGCAATTGCCAGGCCGATCACCAGCGTTCCAGGCTTGTAGGCGAGCAGCGACTGGCGCACTTCGTTCCAGTCCAGGTTGCGGGCCAATTGATACAACAGCACAGGGATCAGGATCAGGAACGCCACCGTCAATACGCGCTTGGCCCAGGTTTGCCAGGTTGTCCGTGCCATCAGGTATTGCCCTCGTGCAGGTCGCCGGCCGGGGCCTCGACGTCTGGCTGCAGCGAGCGCAGCCGTTGGCGGTGTGCCGGCAACCAGCCGGCGATGCGCGGGAAATGGCGCGCCGCATGGAAGCAAGCGAAGATCAGCGGTGCCCGCCACCAGTAGCCACGGATCATGCGTTCCAGGGTCACCGGCTTGCACTGCTCGTGCGCAAGCGACTGCAGGTGTTCGCCGAGCAGTTGGTTGAACGCGCGATCGCGGATGAACAGGTTGGCTTCCAGGTTCAGCGACAGGCTCAGCGGGTCGAGGTTGCTGGAACCCACGGTCGCCCACTCGTCGTCCACCAGCGCCACTTTGCCGTGCAAGGGCCGCTTGCAGTATTCATGAATGACCACGCCATCACGCAGCAGGTAGTTGTACAGCAACCGCGACAGTGCACGGACCCAGCGCATGTCTGGCTGCCCCTGCAGGATCAGGTGCACAGCTACCCCTCGGCGGGCAGCGTTGCGCAACTCGCGCAGCAGCCGGTAGCCGGGGAAGAAGTAGGCATTGGCCACCACGATACGTTCCTTGGCACCGCGAAACGCCTGCAGGTACTGGCTTTCGATGGCTGTCCTGCGCACGCCATTGTCACGCTCTACCAGCACGGCGGTGGTGGACCCGGCGGGCTCGGTCAACGGCCGCACGGCGCTTGGTTCCTGCAGCACCGGCGACATCAGGCGCTTGCTGGCGGCATGCACCTGTGCCACCACTGGGCCGGTTACCTCGACGGCATAGTCCTGCTTGGCCATGGGGCCGAAGTCGCCCAGGTGATCGGCGCTGTAGTTGATGCCGCCAATGAAGGCCCGCTCGCCATCGATGACCACGATCTTGCGGTGCAGGCGCCGGAACAGGTTGGTACGCATGCCCACCAGGCGCGGCTGCGGGTCGAAGGCGTAGAAACTCACGCCGGCATCTGTCATGGCCGCGATGAACGGCGCGGGCAGGTCGCCGGTACCATAGCCGTCCACCACCACTTCGACACGCACGCCGCGGCGGGCCGCGTCGATCAGCGCCTGCTGCAGTTGTCGGCCGACCTTGTCGTCGAAAATGATGAAGGTTTCCAGCAGGATTTCCTCCTGGGCACGGGCCATGGCCTCGAACACACAGGGGTAATACTGCTCGCCGTTGATCAGCAACTTTACGTTGTTGCCCTCTACCCAAGGTCTGTTCACAGGTGAATCTCCGCGGCCAATGGTGCGTGGTCGGAAAGGTGCGACCACGGGTAATTCGACAGTACCTGGGCAGCGCTCGGCATGGCGTTGCGCAGGTAGATGCGGTCAAGGCGCAGCAGCGGCAGACGCGCCGGGAAGCTGCGTGCCGGGGTGCCGAAACGCTCGCCGAAGGCCTCTACCAGGTGCTCGCCCAACACGGCATCTGCCTTCAGGCGCCAGTCGTTGAAATCGCCGGCGACGATGACCGGGGCTTGCGGCGGCAGGCTGGCCAGCAGGTCGAGCAAGAGTTGGATCTGGCTTTGCCGATGCGCTTCGCGCAGGCCCAGGTGCACACAAATGGCGTGCACCTGGTCGTGCCCTGGCACCTCGAGTTGGCAATGCAGCAGGCCGCGTTGTTCCTTGCCTTGCACCGACACATCGAGGTTGTTGAAGCGCCGGATGGGAAATTTGGACAGCAAGGCGTTGCCGTGGTCACCCTGCGGGTACACGGCATTGCGGCCGTAAGCGAACTGGGGCCACATGCTGTCGGCAAGGAATTCATATTGCGGGGTATCAGGCCAGGCCGGGTGGCGCAAGGCATGCTGCTGATGGCTGCCATGCACTTCCTGCAGGAACACCAGGTCTGCGCCGGTGGCACGAACCGCTTCACGCAGCTCAGGCAGGATGAAGCGGCGATTGAAGAAGGTGAAGCCCTTGTGCACGTTCAGCGTGAGTACGTTCAAACGGCGCACGGCGGTGGACTGATCGGTGCTGCGCGGCAAAGCAGTCATGGGTTCGTTCACAAGGCCACCTCCGGCACCACGCCCGGTTCGGTCATCAGTTCATGGTCCAGCGACAGCTTCTGCAGCAAACGGCGGGCGTCGTAGGGCGCATGGACCTTCTGGTCATTGTCGAAAAAACAGTACACGTCACGCGCCGCACGCCGAGGTGGCGGCCCCGGCACGATCAGACGCGCGTCGTCTGCCTGGCTACCTTGGCTCCAGTGCAGGATGCGCTGTTTCCAGCGGCGTAACGCACGCGCGGTATAGCCGCTGCTATAGAGCTCCACGTCGCCGTGCAGGCGCATGTACACGAAGTCTGCTGTGACATCTTCGGCATGCGGCCACTTGCCGGCACTGTCCGCAACCACCAGCGCAACCCGGTGCTTGCGCAGCAGCTTGATGAACGCCTCGCAAAGAAAGCTCTCGTGGCGGACCTCTACCGCGTGGCGTAAACGCACATTACCGGTGATTGCAAGGCCGCCACTGTCCCGCAGCCGTTCGGCACAGCCTTGGGCGCATGCGCGCGCGGCTTTGCGGTCACGTGGCAGCAACTGCAAGAACCGGGCAAAACGCTCTTCGTCAAACTTCATGTTCGGTGGGAACTGCCACAGGAACGGCCCCAGCTTGTCGCCTAGCAGTAGCGGGCCAGAGGCGAAGAAGTTGGCCACTGGCTCCTCAACCTCCTTCAGGCGCCGCACATGGGTGATGTACCGTGGCCCCTTGACCGCGAAAACGAAGCCATCCGGCGTTTCATCACGCCAACGCAGGTAGCGCTCTGGGGTTTGCAAGCTGTAGAACGAGCCGTTTATCTCGATGCTGTTCACGGCCCGCGAGGCGAACGCCAGTTCATCGTCCTGGCGCAGGCCCTTGGGGTAGAAGTCCTTGCGCCAGGGGCCATAGCGCCACCCGGAAATGCCGATGCGGATATCGCTCACGCCGTCGTCCTCATCACCGGTTCCTTGTTCGGTTACTGTGGTATTGCGACTGGCGCATAGGGCCAAGGGTTCACCGCGTATGATCAACGGGAACGGCACTGACAGGTTGAACTTTGCCCGCGCAGACGATTCCACCGGGTATGCGCCCCAGGCGCGCGAGCCCAGGAATTGACCTGCCAACCCTGGAGGCAAGCATGGCCAGACACATCATTCATTTCACCGGGCCGATCAATTCGTCGACCTGTGGCAATCTGATCAATACCTGCTCGAAGGCATTGCAGCAGGGCGCCGAGGTGCTGCAACTGAACATCGCTACCATGGGCGGCGAGTGCAGCTACGGCTTTACCTTGTACAACTTCCTGCGGGCGCTGCCGGTGCCGGTGCATACGCACAACCTGGGCACCGTCGAGTCCATGGGTAATATCCTGTTCCTGGCCGGGGAGTGGCGCACGGCATGCAGCTACAGCAAGTTCCTGTTCCACCCGTTCCACTGGACCTTGCACGGCTCGGTCGACCATTCACGCATGGCCGAATATGCGATGAGCCTGGATTACGACCTGCAGCTGTACGCGCAGATTGTGGCCGAGCGCACAGAAGGTGCGCCCGAGGTGCTCGACGTGCCGCGCTACCTGATGGCGTACCCGCGGATTCTGGGGCCGCAGGAGGCACTGCAAAGCGGCGTGATCCATGCCATCGACGAGATGCCGATCGCGCTGGACATGAACCAGTGGAGCGTGCACGCCTGAGGTTCATGCCGGCCGACCATCAGTAAGGCACCGTGCCGCTCAAGGTTTCGATGGCCTCCACCAGTTCGTCGTAGCCGACCGGCTTGTTCAGGTGCCGGTCGAAGCCGGACTGGCGTGACTTGTGCTGGTCTGCGCTGGCACCGTAGCCGGTGAGGGCGATGGCCGGGGTGTGGCGCAGATGGGCGTGGCTGCGCAGCGCCTTGATCAAGGCATGGCCATCCATCACCGGCATGCCGATGTCGGAGAGGATGATGTCGAACGCCTCACCGGAGGCCACCTCCAGCGCCTCGCGGGGGCGGCTGAAGGCGCGCACGCTGGCGTTTTCCATTTCCAGCAGCTCTTGCATGATCTCCAATACCTCTACCGAGTCATCCACCAGCAACACGCGCACGCCGTGCAGCCGGCCCTCCCGGGAATGCTCTGCAGGGTTGGCGCAAGGCGGCGACTGCACGTTGCACAGGGGCAGGCAAACGGAGAAGGTGCAGCCCAAGCCCAAGCCGGCCGAACTGGCCTGCACGGTGCCGCCCTGGGCTTCGACCAACTGGCGTACCAACGAAAGGCCGATGCCCAGGCCTTCACGGTTCTGATTGGCCAGCTGGGGAGCCTGGCTGAACAGGTCGAAGATGTGCTCCAGGCTGTCGGGGCTCAAGCCTACGCCCTGGTCAATCACCTGCAGGCGTGCCTGTTGATCGTCACGGCTCAACACCAGGCGTATCTCACTGCCTGCCGGGCTGAACTTCAGGGCATTGTTCAGCAGGTTCCAGATGATCTGCTCCAGGCGCGTGACATCGCCTTCGATCATCACTGGCAAGCCGTCGGCAGGCAGCTCCAGGCGCACCAGACAGGGGTGTTGCTCAGCCACCACCACAGCGTGAATGCCGCGCAGGATGGCGCCAAGGTCTACCGGCTCGGTCTTGAGCTTGAGCTTGCCGGTACGGATGCGTGCCACATCCAGCAGGTCATCGATGATCCTGGCCTGGCTGCCAACCGCCTCGCAGATGGTGGCAACGGCCTTGCTGGCGTTGCCGATCTGCTTGATCGAGGGCAGGCGGCGGAGCATTTCCGCATTCAGCTGAATCAGGTTCAGTGGGTGCTTCAGTTCATGCGACATGATGGCGAAGAACTCGTCCTTCATGTGGCTGGTGGTTTGCGATTCCGCCAGCTGCTTGCTCAAGCGTTCTTCGCCCAGGCGCACGTGCTCTTCGGCAGCGTGGCTGCTGCTGATGTCGATGAAGGTCAGGACGGTGCCGTCGATTTTCTGCTCGCTGGAGCGGTAGGGCAGCAGGCGTGCCAGGTACCAGTGGTCGCGCTGGCCGCCAACTTCCCGCTCGATAACGGCCTCACCCTGGGCCACGGCGCGGGCATCATCAGCCATGGCCGGGTAGTCCAGGCGGTGCGTGATGTCGAGCAATGAGCGGCCGGTATCGACCGGTAAAATGTTGAACAGGTCCGCAGCGCGCGGCGTGAACCAGCGGATATGCAGGTTGCGGTCGACGAACACGGTGGCGATTTCGGTGCAGGCGATCAGGTTGCTCAGGTAGTCGTTGATCTTGTCGGTCTCTTCCACCTTGTTCTTCAACTCGTAGTTGACGGTAAGCAACTCTTCGTTGATGGACTGCAGCTCTTCCTTGCTGGTTTCCAGCTCTTCGCTGGCCGAGCGCAGCTCTTCGTTGATTGCCTGCATTTCTTCGTTGGAGGCCGTGAGTTCCTCGCTGGATACCTGCGACTGCTCGATGGTTTCCTGCAGCTGCAGGCGGGTACGCTGGAGTTCGCGTTCCAGGTTATGCAGGACCATGCTGTCGGTCTGGCGGATGACGCCCGGCAGTGGCAGGGAAGGGTCGGGCGCCCGCTGCTCGAACACCACCAGCAGGCAATCGCCGTTGTGCACGTCGTCCTTGTAAGGCTGCACGGTGATTTCCACCTGCAACGGCTGTTGGGCATCGCCTAGGTCGACCGGCCGGGAGGTGACCGCTTCGGTGCCTTGGCGCGCCTGGAACAGCGTACTGCGCAGCGCCAGGCGCAGGCTCGGCAGCACCAGGCCGAGCAGATTGCGGCTGGGCTCGCCGCCGCCCAGTTGCAGGAAGCGCCCGACACCTTCGCTCATGTGCAGGATATTGCCGTCCACATCCGCGATCAGGCTGGCCGGCATGCGCATGGCCAGCGCGCGGTGGTGCAGTTCGGCATAAGAGGGCTTGCGCCCGGGCTTGACCTTGGCCAACGGGTCCAATGGCAGGCTGGCGCCAGTGCTGCCAGGCACCTGCCGCTCGGCGCGGCGCCCGGCATTGCTGACGTCACGGGCGCGGAAGATCCGGTTACGCTTGTCCACCGGCGCGAACAGTTCACCCACCACGTCGGCTGACTCGGACGAGCCCAGGAACAGATGGCCGCCAGGGCGCAAGGCAAAGTGGAACATCAACAGGATGTCGCGTTGCACTTCGCGGTCGAGGTAGATCAGCAGGTTGCGGCAGACAATGAGGTCAATTTGCGAAAAGGGTGGGTCCGACAGCAGGTTGTGGCGCGCGAACAACACTTTTTCGCGCACTTCCTTGCGCACCCGGTAATGCTGGTCTTCCTTGACGAAGAACTGGCGCAGCCGGCTGGGCGGCACATCGGTCACGATCGCTTCGGAGTACAAACCGGTACGGGCGATGCCGATGGCACGCTCATCGAGGTCGGTGGCAAACACCTGGACCTTGCGGTTGCGCTGCTCCAGCGCAAGTTGCTCACAGATCAGCATGGCCAGGCTGTAGGCCTCTTCGCCGGTGGAGCAGCCGGCCGACCAGACGCGGATCTCGTCATGGCCGTCGACGGGGTCATGCTCGCTGGCCAGCTGGGGCAGCACGTGCCGCTCCAGGGCCTCGAAGGCTTCGCGGTCGCGGAAGAAGTTGGTCACGCCGATCAGCATGTCTGCCAGCAACGCCGTGGACTCGGCGGGGTTCTGCTCGAGGTAGTGCAAGTAGCCGGCGAGGTTGCTTTGCCCGGTCACGTGCAGGCGGCGTTCAATGCGCCGCAGCACGGTGGCGCGCTTGTAGTGCTGGAAATCGTGCCCCGTGTTGCTGCGCAACTGCAGAAGCATCTCCTCCAGCAGCGGCTCGCTGGCCTGGGCGTCGCCTACGCGGGTGCCCAGCGCCGGGGGCAGGGTGTCATCCTCGATTTCCGGCAACCTGACCTGGCGGGCGTTACGCCACAGCTCCAGCAGCTTTTGTGGCATCTCGGCCACGGGCAGCACCAGGTCGACCATGCCGGTTTCGATGGCAGCCCGGGGCATGCTGTCGTACTGGGCATCGTCCGGGGTCTGAACCAGGGTCACGCCGCCTTGCTCCTTGATCCGCGACAGCCCCACGGCACCGTCGGCGCCGGTGCCCGACAACACCACGCAGAATGCATGGTCCTTGTGCACGTCGGCCAGGTCGCGGAAGAACAGGTCAATGGCCACGTGGTCGCCACGGCGGCGATTGGCGGGGGTCACGCGCAGGTAGCCGTCATTGGTCGAGAGGCGATTGGCCGGGGAGATGACATACACATGGTTACGCTCGATCGGCACCGGCTCGGTGACTTGGCGCACGGGCATCTGCGTGGTGGCCTGGATGATCCGGTCGGCCACGCTCTGATGATCCGGCGACAAGTGCAGCACCACCACGAACGCCATGCCGCAGTCGCTTGGCATATGCCGAAACAGCGTGCAGATGGCCTCCAGGCCACCTGCGGAGGCACCGATGCCCACCACCGGAAAGTCCAAGTGGCTTGGGCTGAGTGCAGGGTTTTGCGGCGCGGCGGGTTGCTTGGGCGAGGACTTCATCGATGGAGCCTTGTACAAGAGCCTTACGGGCGGTGCGTGACTGTGCAGTCACACCTGGATAGTGGGGCGATTATAGGCCGCTACCCTGCAGTTGTGACTGCTGCATGCGCGATAAAGTGCGCCCCGCCTGCAAACGGGGCACAAATAGTTGGCCTGCACGTGTTTCGGGCCACCGGTCAGCTGCCGTCAAAACGTGTGAGCCAAGCGGGCAATTGCAGGTTCGGAATCTGAACATGGCAACCTTGGGTGCGTGCACTGTATGAACGCACAGGTTGTGCGACCGCCTATTCATCGCGAGGAGAAACCACATGGCACAAGATCAGGAAGGTACCCGCCAGCGCGGCGGAACCAAAGAAACCAACCCGGGCAATATCGCCAACGACCGTGAGCGGGCATCGCGCGCTGGGCACAAAGGCGGCCAGGCGTCGGGCGGCAACTTCGCCAATGATCGCCAGCGGGCATCGGAAGCCGGACGCAAAGGTGGCCGGAACAGCCACGGCACCCGCAGCGAGTGAAGGTACTGCGCGAGCGGTAGTGTGCCTGTAGGCGTACACCGCTCGGGCGCCGCTGGTGCCTGTCGATCGATATTTTTTTGAATCTTCTGCTGCTGCCCCGATCAATCAGGGTGTCATCCATGGAGAAGAGGAGGCCCCTGCGATGCCTGCCCCACAGCTGTTCATCATCGATTACCAACTGCATGGTCAGCCGCGCAGTTTCATCATTCGCCTGGACCGCCTGGACAATGCCGAAGCCTGGCATTGGGCAAGTTGCGATGCGGGCATTGGGATCATCCCCAAATTCGGGCGGGAAAAGATCAGGAAGGTCAGCCGCCCGATGGCTGAACGGTATGGGATTACTGCGGTGAGCTGGCGCCTGTCGGGGAGCAAACCGAATCAGTCGGTGGGCGACCCTGCGGCCATTGTCTAGCGGCAGCGCAGGGGCTGCTGCGGTTCCCTCCGTCCGCAGATGGCCCCAGTTCCGAGTACCGATTTGCTGAGGAATGAGGGGAGCGGCCTGCAGCCGCTCCCCTCGCATGCTTCTGACAACTTTCGCGTTACAGCACCTTGTCGAGTGTGATCGGGAACTCCCTCACGCGTTTGCCGGTTGCGTGGTAGATGGCGTTCGCCACTGCGGCAGCCACGCCGACCACGCCGATTTCGCCCACACCCTTGGACCCCAGCTCATTGACGACATCGTCGTGCTCTTCAACGAAGAGCACGTCGATATCACCACAGTCCGCGTTCACCGGGATGTGGTACTCCGCAAGGTTGTGATTGACGATGCGACCCAGGCCATGGTCGGTCAATGCCTCTTCGTGCAGTGCCATGCCGATACCCCATACCACGCCGCCCAGGATCTGGCTGCGGGCCGTTTTCGGGTTGACCACGCGGCCCGCCGCCACGGCGCTGACCACTCGGGTGACCTTGATCATGCCAAGGTCTTCGTCTACCTGGACTTCGACGAACACCGCCGAGTGGGTCGCCGTGGAAAACGGTTGGCGCCTTGCACCAGGCTCAGCGTCGATTTGCACTTCGAACTCCGCGCCGGGGGCACTGGCGACGATATCTGCCAAGGCCACGCGAAAACTACCCGCGTGCAGGTAACCATCCGCGAAGACGATGTCCTCCCGCGCTGCGCTCGCCACTTGCGGATGCACCTTGCGGGCATGCTCCAGCACCTTGGTACGCAACACCTGGCAAGCCTGGCGCACGGCCGAGCCTACCGACGATACCGTGAACGACCCGCCCTGCAGGGGCGCAGCGGGCAGAGACGAGTCACCGAGCACGAAGGTGACATCCTCCACGCTGACGCCCGCAGCGTCCGCTGCAATCTGGGTCATGACGGTGTAGGTGCCGGTGCCGATATCGGTGGTGGCGCTGCTGACAGTGAGGTGGCCTTGGGCATCCAGGCGCGCTTTCGCGCTGGCCTTCATTTGCATGGCCTCCCAGACGCCGCCCGCCATTCCCCAACCGACCAATTGGTTGCCAGTGCGCATGCTGCGCGGTTTCGGGTTGCGGTGCTGCCAACCGAAACGCTCACTGCCTTGCTGGTAGCACGCCAGCAGTTCCTTGCTGGAGTAGGGCTTGCCCTCGTTGCCGTTGTTGGCGGCAAAATTACGCCGGCGCAGCTCTACCGGGTCGATATCAGCGGCACAGGCAAGCTCATCCATCGCGCACTCAAGCGCGACCACGCCTGAACCGGCCCCAGGGGCACGCATGTCCAGGGGCGTGTACACATCCAGCGAGGCCAGGCGGTAGTTGAGTTCAACGTTGTCGCACTGGTAGAGCATGCCGCTCCATTCTACCAGGTGCTCGGTGAAGTCTTCGAAGCGCGAGGTCTGCCCCAGCCCATCGTGACCGACAGCCAGCAAGCGCCCATCTGCATCTGCTCCCAGGCGCAAACGCTGCTCGGTGCGGGGCCGGTAGCCGAACGTGAACATTTGCTGGCGCGTGAGGGTGACGCGCACAGAGCGCTGAAGATGCAGCGCCGCCATCACTGCCAGGGGCAGCTGGTACTGCGGGCGCAGGCCCGAGCCGAAGGCACCGCCGACGAAGGCTGCGTGCACACGGATCTGGGCCTTCGACAGGCCGAATACCTTGTGCAGGTAGTCCTGGCAGTTCTGCGTGCCTTGGGTCTTGTCATGAATTTCCAGGCTGCCGTCGGGCTTGTAGTGCACGGTGGAGGCGTGGGGCTCCATCGGGTTGTGGTGCTCGTTGGCAGTCAGGTAGGTGGCATCGACCTGCACGGGTGCCCCAGCGAAACTGCCAGCGAAGTCGCCACGCGGGGCCGGTGTTTCTGCCGGCGCCACATGCGACGCCTTGGTGGCGCCCAGGTCTGTCTCGTGAGGTTCCTCGGCGTATTCGATCCGGATCAATGAGCCTGCATACCGGGCCACCTCCAGGGTGTGCGCCACCACCAACGCCAGGGGTTGCCCGCTATACAGCACTCGATCGTTGAACAGGGGCCGAAAGGGCGCGCCCTCAGCTGCATCGGCGTCGCTGTAGTCATCGTCATAACTGGAAATATGCGGACGATGCCCATGGTCGAGCACCGCGACAACGCCGGGTACGCCCAGCGCCTCGGTAGCGTCGATGCGCAGTACACGGCCGCGGGCGATGGTACTGGACACCACGCTGCCGTGGAGCAGGCCGTCTTTTGGGTATTCGCCCGCATAGCGTGCCTGGCCGGTGACTTTAGCCACCCCATCCACGCGGTCCAATGGGGTACCGACTACAGATTTGCTGTTGACCATGGTCATGCCCCCCCACCAGCGGCACTGTGCGCCGCGTCAGCCAATGCACGCACGATTGCACGCTGCGCCAGTGTTACCTTGAAACCATTGTGGGTCAGCGGCTGCGCGCCCTGAAGCAGCGCCTGCGCGGCCTTATCGAACAGCGCCTCGGAAGGCACCTGGCCAACCAGCAGGCTTTCCACACCCGGGTCGCGCCATGGTTTGTGCGCTACACCGCCCAGCGCCAGGCGGGCGTGCTGAATTACATCGCCATCCAAGCGCAAAGCCGCAGCGACCGACACCAGCGCAAACGCGTAGGAGGCTCGGTCTCGAATTTTCAGGTAGCGGTAATGCTGTTCGAACAGCGGTGGCGGCAGCTCTACGGCCGTTACCAGTTCATCGGCTGCCAGCTGGTTATCACGCTCCGGATTGTTCTCCGGCAGGCGATGGAAATCTGCGAACGGGATCTGGCGTTTGCCAGCCGGTCCCTCTACGTGCACCACGGCTTCGAGTGCTGCCAGTGCTACGCACATGTCGGACGGATGAGTGGCCACACAGGCCTCACTGGCGCCAAGAATGGCGTGTATGCGGTTGCGGCCGCTACGAGCAGGGCATCCGCTGCCGGGTTCACGTTTGTTGCAGGGGGTGCCGGTATCGTAGAAGTAGTAACAGCGTGTACGCTGGAGCAAGTTGCCCCCGGTACTGGCCATGTTTCTCAACTGCGGTGAAGCGCCCGCCAGGATAGCCTGTGACAGCAACGGGTATTGTTGCTCGATCATCGGGTGCCAGGCCAGGTCGGCATTACTGACCAGGGCACCGATCATGACGCCACCGTTGGCAGTGGGGTGCAGCCCATCCAGCGCCAAGCCTGAGATATCGATCAGGCGCTCGGGGCGGACCACATTTTCCTTCATCAGGTCGACCAGGTTGGTGCCCCCGGCGATGAAGCGCGCGCTGTCGCCAGCCAGGCTCACGGCTTCGCTGACTGACGCAGGCTTGTGGTAACTGAAGGGCATCATGGCTTCGCCCCCCGTTGTGGTTGATCCGGGTGTGCCATCAGCGGCTGGGCTTCTTCGATCGCGGCGACGATGTTGCCATAGGCACCACAGCGGCAAAGGTTGCCGCTCATCTGCTCGCGAATGGCCTCACGGCCGTCGGCTCGCCCTTCACGCACAAGCCCGACGGCAGAGCAGATCTGCCCAGGTGTGCAGTACCCGCACTGAAACGCATCGTGGGTGATGAAGGCCCGTTGCATAGGGTGCAGCACGTCGCCGCTGGCCAGCCCCTCAATGGTCACCAAGTCTGCGCCGTCGCACATGATGGCCAAGGTCAGGCAAGCATTGACGCGCTTGCCGTCGCGCAACACCGTGCAGGCGCCGCATTGGCCGTGGTCGCAGCCTTTTTTGGTACCTACCAGGTCCAGCTGTTCACGCAACAGGTCGAGCAGAGTGGTCCACGGGTGGACTGCCAGTGTTCGTGGCTGACCATTGAGGGTCAGGTAGATGGGGTTTTCTGCAGCCCCATTGGAAGAGAGCGCGCTCATGGAAGGTCCTCACGGTCAGGGTTCACGCAGTTGGCTGCGTCTTTGTTGTGCGACCCGGGAGGTTGCAGAAACGTTCCACCGGTTTGCCAGGCGTGGAAAGGTGGCTGCGGGTATGGCGGGACGCGTGCAGGCGTTATGGTGGTGAGCCGCGGGACTGAGAGCGAAGCTCAGGGCTGCTGGCCGGTAGCCAAGAAGGGATGAGCGGGCGAGGGCACGAACCGTGGCTGACGTATTTGCGGGGAAGGGCCGGTATATTGGTGAACTACAACGTTAACTCAACTAAATGGATATTTAGCGTAGTTATTATTGAAGGGTATGAAACTATCATTGCAAAAAAGGGTAGTCGCTTCAAGGCAGCGTTACGGCCTCCACTTTACGGAATGTGCTCAGGGGCATCTTGTGCTGTGGATTTGGACCTGTTTGGTTGACGGTACCGGTAGATGTCGATGCCTTGATTGAGCGCAAATGATTGAAGCCTTGTCGCTAGGGTATTTGGGGACGACGCTGCAAATCGCCGGTCCGGGGCTGGGAATCTCGTGGACATTGCACTATGTGCGCGGATTATTGGGCTGCAATGGACTTGTTCGAAAACCGCATTTTGCTGCATAAGCGCTGTGCACAGAGATTCCGTGGAGCCTGCGGGATGCGGGTACTGAGTCCACTGGCGTAGCGCAGACCTCCAACGTAAAGCACGAAATCCGCAGATGGGTTCTGGGTGGTTCGGACTCAAAGGCATGGATACTTCTGTATTGATGAGCGTGTCAGGTACAGCGGAGATCCAGGGCGTTGCGTGTTGCTGAGGTTTTGGTTTACGAGCAGACACTTGAACATCGTGCTTCCAGAAGCATGCTCGGCCAATACGTAATACGGGGTTGGTGAATGCCGCGCGGAGCGATACGCCGGAGATTTGAGATCAGCGGGTTGTTGAGCTCGATATCGAAGCGCTGCAGATGCTTGGTCGCAGACGCCTGATGCGCGTGGATGAGCTTCAAGGGCAGCGTGTTGCTTCGGATCTGCCCATCCAAGGCTTTAGTGTGCTTATGTGATGCTGCGCATAATGCATATTATGTTAAATATGATGCTATGTCATAACCGTTTACGAGCTGCCTATCGTCGGTAATCATTAGTGATGCGTTCACGAAACCTCTGGAAAAATCAGCCCTCCCTACGCTGCAGGCCCCGCATGCCAAGGGTTACAGCGAATGCACTACGCTTTGCACGACGCGTCAGCTTTGCAGAAACCTCTAGACTACCAGTCCAGTGGTTTTCTCTGCTTGTTCAGCTCTCAACAGGCTGATCAGTTTGCGCACACAGCCAGGTAAAGCCTCCAGCTCCCGTACAAGAATGCTACGTTCTCTGATCGCCCACGGCTCATCGAGTTGGACGATGGAGAGCTTCATCGTTTTGCTATGCCGGGTTGCCGCAGACTGAGGGATGATACCTATGCCCACATTGGCTTCCACCATCCGGCATACCGACTCGACGAGTTGGCCTGGGCAGCCAGTGTACTGGAGGCATCCTTAGGCGCCGCAGGTGCATTCAGATTTGAAGGCAAGATGATTGACGCGCCAGTGTTGGCTCATGCGCGCCGATTGATCGGGCTGTCGTAACGCGTGCCGGCTTGAGTGATGCATTGGCCTCGCTCAAGCCGAACCGGGTTAGACCGCTGCATTCAGCTTCTCGCACTGCCTGGCCTATCCGTTTATCTGCTTGCAACCTGGCGCTGCTGTGCACTCTCACGCCAGCGCTCTTGGGGAGCGGATGGACATCAGGGTGCAGGTTTCCGGGTACGACGCCGTAGTGAAGCTCGTCGCCTCGGGCGCAGGCATTGGCATCGTTCCCAGCTCCGCAATTGGGGATAGAGAAAGCGTTGGCCTCGTTGTGGTCGACCTTACTGACACTTGGGCGATGAGAGATCTACGCGTGTGCGTATCGAAACAGGCGGCTCCAAATCCTGCCAGAGATCAGCTGATCGAAATCCTGCGTAGCGCTTGAGCGTTAATGAAATATAAACGCAGGCTTAAATAAATCGCGATTCTGTGAACGCCCCTACCCTCGTACCATCAGTGTTTGCCCTACCTGCAGCCTGGTGGCATGCGCTGCCCGGCGAGAGCCGATTCAATCGGCTATCAAGCACCAAGGCCCAGTTCTTCGTGCGAGTGCGCCATAGGCAGGAGTCAGCATTGCTCTTCACAGTATCGGGCAATTTCATGCATTTGTTCACGAGCAGTACTTCGCCTTTCGCGCGAATTGTCAGGATTCTGCTGGCGCAGAAGAACATCCCATCGGGGATCCTTGGAGTTCTCCTGAGGCGCTCAAGGCTGCTAGTCCGGCTTGTAAGGTACCGGTGCTAACGGTTGAGCCTGGCGTATCGATCTGCAACACGTTGGTCATTGCTCAATACCTTGAGTCGGCCTATCCAGAATCGGCATTGCCAACTCCATCAGCCTCAGAACTGGCGCAGGTCGGGCTGGCGTTCAGCCTGCTCGAAGCCTTCGCGTCAATCATTATCGGGCGCAGGTCGCTTCCAGACTTCGATACCAGTTCAGTGGGATTGCGGCGCCGGCGGGCTCTTATCGAAGGGTTGACGCGTCTGAATGATGCACCCGCTCGTCCCACATCAGGCAGAGCATCACTGTTGTCCATCATCACCGTTGTGCTCGTGGACGCTATCCGGTTTCGGTTTTCTGATGCTGACTGGGTGCCTGAGATGGCGAACCTAGATGCATTGTCCCGCGAACTGAACATGCTTCAGCCATTTGCAAACACCCAGCCCTATTAAAATCGGGCTTCTGATCAGAGGAACACCCATGTCCAATGAAATTCTGACCGTAAATTCCCCTTACGACGGCAGCTTGGTAGGCCAGGTGGAATCTGCAACCAAAATCGAGGTCGAGCAGGCGCTGCAGACCGCACACGCGATTTTTAGTAACCGCAAGCAGTGGCTCTCCAAACCCAAGCGAATCGAGATCCTGGAGCGAGCTGCAACCCTGATTACAAAGCGCAAGGTTGAGATCGCTTTGCAGGCAGCCAGCGAAGGCGGCAAACCACTCAAGGATTCCATTGCCGAAGTAGAGCGCGGTATCGACGGCATCCACGGCTGCATCGAAGTACTGCGCACCGAGGGCGGTCATGTCATTCCCATGGGTTTGAACGCGACATCGGCCAACCGTGTGGCGTTTATTCAGTACGAACCTATCGGCGTCGTGGTTGCGGTGTCCGCCTTCAACCATCCCTTCAACCTCATCGTGCACCAGGTCGTTCCTGCTATTGCAGTCAGTGCCCCGGTGATCGTTAAACCTGCTCGCAACACTCCGCTGAGCTGCAAGACCCTGGTGGATATCCTCTATGAGGCGGGTCTTCCAGAAGGTTGGGCACAGATGGTGTTGCCAACCAGCAATGAAATCATCACCAGCATGGTCGCGGATCCGCGTGTAGGATTCTTTACCTTCATCGGCTCCGCAAACGTGGGTTGGATGCTGCGCTCCAAGCTGGCACCGGGTGCCCGTTGCGCGCTGGAGCATGGTGGCGTCGCCCCTGTCATCATCGCGCATGATGCAGATCTGGACGATGCGCTGCCTCGCATCGCTCGCGGTGGATTCTGGCACGCTGGCCAAGCTTGCGTGGGCGTGCAGAGAATTTTCTGCCATTCGAGCATTGCCGAAGAAGTGGCTAGCCGCCTCGGTGCGCTTGGGGATGCCATGGTGGTGGGCAACCCCAGCCGAAATGTCGACTGATGTGGGCCCGCTTATCAGTGAGCGAGAGGTGCAGCGTGTTTCCCAATGGGTGAACGAAGCCGTTGAGCGCGGCGCCAAGCTGATCTCCGGTGGCCGTGATCTGGGCAATAACTGCTACGCGCCAACCGTGCTGTTCAATCCCCCAATCGACTCCAATGTCATGCAGAAAGAAGTCTTCGGCCCGGTAGTCGCCGTCTATGCATTCGATGATGTCGAGGAAGCAATCTCACTCTCCAACGCGCTACCTTACTCGTTCCAAGCCGCGGTGTTCACTGCAAGCCTCGACACAGCGATGCTGTGCTACCAGAACTTCGATCCAACCGCCGTCATGGTGAATGAAAACACGTTATTCCGCGTGGACTGGATGCCGTTCGCGGGGGCTGGTCTCTCTGGTCATGGCGTCGGCGGTATCCCTCACATCATGAAAGAGATGCAGACCGAAAAAATGATGGTCTGGCGTGCAAAGGCCATTGTGTAGCAGCACCATCGGGAGGGGCGCATAGGCGCCCTTTCCTCTGTGCCAGATTTGTGCGTTACACGAACGAGGTTGAGCGAAACAGACAACTGAACACCCTTAAGCTCTACGTCATGAGGCGCTCATCATGAGACAAGCCGTTTAGCCACGAGAGGTTCCTATGAGTCTGATTCAGACGTTCCAAGCACCCGCCATCAACCGCAAACGGGTTGGGGATATGACTGTCACCATGCTCAGTGACGGCTACCTTGACGTGTCCTTCGAGCTGCATCGATCCTCTGCAGATCGATACTGTCCTGCTGACCCATGCGCATCCAGACCACATCGGCGGATTGGCTGGCCCACTGAAGACTCCAATCTTCAGCAATGTCTAGCAGCTGTTCGTGCACGAAAACGAGCTTGCGTTTTGGCGCAACGAAACCATTCGCTCGAATGCCCGTGATGGGTTCAAGCCATTCTTCGAAGTGGCGCAGAATGCCTTGGATGCTTACGATGGGCGCATCGTTACCTTCAGCGGTGAGACATCCTGCCGAGCATTCAGGCGGTGCCGCTTCCAGGTCATACCCCAGGTCACACAGGCTATCTGATCGGCGATGGCAAAGACTCGATTCTGGTATGGGGCGACATCGTTCACTTCCCCCACATTCAGATCAATCAACCCGAGGTCACCATCGCATTCGACAGCGACCCGGTACAAGCTGCAGCCACGCGCAATCGCCTGCTTGACCAAGTAGCTACGGACAAGTTGAAAGTCACCGGTATGCACTTCAACCAATCCACTTTTCAGAGATCTTGGCCAATGTCCCATCCGCCTTAAGCTCAGTCACAACCTGCGCGACCTTTTCACTCCACGGGCGATCGTTTTTCTCAACCGCGACTACGTTGGGCTCGGCATAAAGGGCCTCACCAGCAATCTTGAAGCGAGGGTCCTGGGCGATGCGTTCTTTAGCCGTAATCAGATTGGTGACCATGGCATCCAGCCTTACCCCAGTGTCTAGCGCCAGATCCTGAAACGCCACAGTTTCGTTGTCGTAGGGTGCGACCTGGACGCTGTCAAACGGGATCGAATACCTCTGCCCGCGCCTTGCTTGGCGTCATGGAGCAAACAAGGTGTTTCGAGCTTGAGCTTCACCCCGAGCCGTTTAGCTACCGCCTTGGCGACATCAACGTCGAACCCGTCGAGCTGGTTCTGTTCATTCAGGAACGAAAACGGAGGGTAGTTTTCCATCAGCACGCCGGTGAGCTCGCCTTTGCTTTCAACACGTTCAAGGGTCGAGCCAGCAAAGGCAGATGAATAGGCAGCAAGGAGCGCCAGGCCTGCCGGCAATATCCCTGTGCTCGATGTCCCCGATCGCCTGCGCCATCCCAGGGTGGGAATTGCAGGCATAAACCCGGAGAACCTGGTGTAAATTACCAGCCTGGCTGATAGCGCCGCTCAATGCAAAAATACGATTAATGCATACTTTAATCACTTATAAATCAGCAAATATCATAATTAGCTTAGAACGAAAAAACCTTTTACACCGAAAAAATATAAGAATACGGTCTTACTCGGCTACCTCATCACGCTGGGGCGCCAAGGCGATCAACACCGATCGACCCCGCCCTACGCCAGTGATGAGAGACCGACGCTGCATGCCAACGCCCTCACGTTCGCACCCACCCCTGCGCTCCACGACTCCGATCCTGAAATCGGGGCGAGCATCCTGTACCCGTACCAAGGGCCAGTGCTGGCTTAACAAGACGCGGCTCCTGATTGCCGCTTGCCAACACAAGGAAAGTTGACCATGAACCAACGCCCGCCCTTTCCATTACGATCGGCGTTGACAACACTCGTCGCCTGCCTGGCGCTACAGCAACCCTCAGTGCAGGCAGCCGATCAGGAAGAGACTCGGCTCGACACCGTCTCAGTGATTTCCACTGGCCTGCGTGGGCAGCAACGTACTGTCGCCGACAGCCCGACACCCATTGACATAATCAACAGCGAACAACTGCTCAAAACCGGCCGGGCTGAACTGTCGGAGGCCATATCCAAACTGCTGCCATCGTTCAACTTCGGCACCAACATCGCCGGAGTCAACTCACAAGTGCGGCCGCTCAGCAATCGCGGCCTTGGGCCGGCCTACACGCTGGTACGGGTCAACGGCAAACGCCGCCATAACGGCGCTGCCCCCGCCAATGGCAGTACCGACACCAGTGGTGCCAACGCTGTCGACATCGACATGATCCCGATCAGTGCCGTAGACCATATCGAGGTGCTCAAGGACAGCGCCGCTGCCCAATACGGCTCGGACGCAGTAGCGGGGGTAATCAACATCATCCTCAAGAGCAATGCTTCGGGCGGTCATGTCGAGGCCAGCTACGGTCAATTGTTCTCGGGCCAGGGCGAAACCATCAAGAGCGCTGCTGACCATGGCTTTGCACTGGGCGACGGGGGCTTCCTGCACCTGTCTGCGGATGCCCGCAAACGCGGTACCGCCACCTGGGTCGGGAAGTCGCCGGATAGCGTCCGTGCTTTTTTCGAGGATGATCGCCAGGCCGCGTGGGATCACATGAGCACCAGGAACGGCGACCCTGATCTGAAGGCTTTCAACCTGGCCTACAATGCCGAGTTGCCGTTATCCGACG
Organism: Pseudomonas sp. MB-090624; assembly: GCF_003205245.1. Taxonomy (NCBI): domain Bacteria; kingdom Pseudomonadati; phylum Pseudomonadota; class Gammaproteobacteria; order Pseudomonadales; family Pseudomonadaceae; genus Pseudomonas; species Pseudomonas sp. MB-090624. The sequence continues at coordinate 60,506 of NZ_QJRK01000005.1, forward strand.
ACCTCAAGCTTTACTCCTATGCCACCTATGGCGAGCGCAAGACCGAAGCGAACAATCAGCTGCGGGCGGCCAACGGCGCTGCGTCGATCCCGGCCCTGTTTCCGGATGGCTACTACCCCTTGAACAACCTTAAGGATACCGACTATCAGTTCCTGTTCGGCGGTAAAGGCAGCGCGGCCAGTTGGGACTGGGATCTGTCCACCACCTATGGCCGCGACAAGATCGAGCATGCCAGCGACCTGACGGCCAACCCGACCTATGGCCCAGAGTCACCCACCAAGTGGGATGACCTGGCCACATTGCAGTTCGAGCAGTGGGTCAACAACCTGGATATCACGCGCCACTTCGATGGGCTTTTCGGTGTCTCCGTGCCCACCCAGGTGTCCCTGGGCGTGGAACACCGCTGGGAGCGTTTCCGCACATTTGCCGGCAATGACCCGCGTGCCTACAGTGTCGGGCCGTACACCTTCCCGGTCGGTAGCCCGCTGTATGTCGCTAACGGCGCGCAACCGTCGACAGGCGCTCAAGGCGTACTTGCAATCCGCCCTCAAGACGAAGCGGATCTGAAGCGCAACAACTATGCGGCCTATCTGGACCTGGGTTTTGACCTCACGCCGAAATGGTATGTCGGCATCGCCGGGCGTGCCGAACACTATGACGACATCAAGGAAAACACCTACAGCTTCAAGCTCAATTCCCGCTACGAACTCACAGACCAGGTTGCCGTCCGGGGTACTTTGGGCTCGGGCTTCCGGGCGCCTTCCCTGACCCAGCTCGGCTACACCGTCACCGACAACCGCACGGCAGCGGATGCCAATGGCAACGCGGTGCCCGCACTGCGCTATACCGCAACGCCCGACAGCCCCGTGGCCCAGGCGCTGGGCGCAACGGACCTGAAACCGGAGAAGTCACGCAACGCGGGCCTGGGTATCACCTGGCAGCCAGCGCCGCGGACCAGCTTCACTGCCGATGCCTATGTCATCGACATCGACGACCGCATCCTGCTCAGCGAAAACCTGTATGACCGCAGCAATGGCAACGGCGCCATTGGCGACATCCTCGAATCCGTCGGCGTGGCACGCAATACCTGGGTCAGCTACTACACCAACGCCTTCGATACCCGTACTCGCGGCATCGACCTGGTGGCCGATCACAGCAGCCAATTCGGCGCCTGGGGCGATGTACGCTGGAGTGCGGCCTTCAACTACAACAAGACGACCGTCGAAGGTAGCCGCAGCACGCCAGCCGCGCTGCAGAATGCGGGCGTCAGCGTCGTGGGTCACGCTGCAGAGGGCTTGCTGGTAGCGGCCTCCCCGCGCAGCAAATGGATACTGGGCGCGAACTGGATGCTTGGCAACTTCGCCGCCAACTTGCAGACCACCCGCTACGGCAAGGTCGAGACCTGGCAACAGAACCCTGCGCAAGACCGCAGCTTCGGTGCCAAGTGGATCACCGACCTCGACCTGTCCTACCTGCTGTTCGACAGCCTCACCCTCAGCATCGGCGGCACCAACATCTTCAACGTGCGCCCTGACAACAATGGCATCACCCAAGCGGCCTACAAGTACAACTATGGATCCCCGCCTTTCCATCCGGGCGGCGGATTCTGGTACAGCAAGATCGCCTACGACTTCTGACCCCATGCCCAGGTTGCCAAACGCATCATGCGCGCCTGGCTTGCAAGCCTTGCGCGACAACCACGCTCTTCACCGGAGGCCAGATGCAACAGCCGTCTGCGAAATTCTTCAATCTGATGGAGCTGGAAGACCTTGCCGCGGGCCTCATAGCGCGCCCAGCATTCGACTACATCGCCCGAGGTGCAGGTGATGAGCAGACCTTGCGAGAAACACCGCAGCGCGTTCTGCAGGGTCTTCGTCGACCAGCGCATCCTCAATGGCAAAACGGTGCAGAGCCTTCAGACCCAGGTCTTCGGCAACCAATCAAGGGCACCGATCATGGTTGCGCGATGACGGCCCACGGTTTGGTTCACCCTGCGGCAGAGTCTGAAACAGCACGCGGAGCCCCAGCTTATGGAACCTTGTTGGTCGTCAGTACAGCTGCCACGCAAAACCTGAGGCAGATCGCCTCTACCAGCCAGGGTGCCAAGTGGTTCCAGTGTTACCTGACGCGGGCTGCTGCAAGGCGCCAAAGCTGCCGGGTACGAAGTCTGGGGGGCAGGTGCCCCTCCTTTTCGACAGTGGCATCCGACGTGGCCTGGACGTGGTCAAAGCCATTGCGGCTGGCGTCGACCTGGTGGCCATAGGGCACTGCAGTACGCCTCAGGCCGCTACGGTCGTTTCTCCTGAGCAGCCCGTTTGCGACGGCTAGTTCTGCGCCGGCTCATAAAGGCTTACCGACTTGGCATCCACTGCCTTTGGCAGCAGCCCCTCGCGATAGAACGCATCGGCGATGCGCTGCTGTTCGGCCAGGTTCTCCCGCTTCACCGGCTGCACGTCATAACTGCGCCGGGCGTTGGCCTGCTGCACCGTGGCGCTGTCCAGGTTGCCCCACAACGGGCCCAGGATACGCGCGGCCTCCGCCGGGTTTGCCTTGGTCCAGGCCCCGGCCTCGCGCAAGGCAAGGTACACCTGCTGCAGCACCTCGGGGTGGGCCTTGGCATAGTCGCTGCCGGCCAGGTAGTAGCGCTGGTAGCTGGCCAGCTCGCTGCCATCGGCCAGGATGCGCGCGTTCTGCTGGCGCTGGGCGCTGGCTACGTAAGGGTCCCAGGTCACCCAGGCATCGACCTTGTGGTTCTCGAAGGCGGCTCTGCCGTCAGCAGGAATCAGGTAGGCCGGGGTGATGTCCTTGAAAGTTAGCCCGGCCTTGGCCAGGGCCTGGATCAGCAGATAGTGACTGCCGGCCGCCTTGGTCACTGCCACGCGCTTGCCTTTGAGGTCGGCCAGGGTCTTGAGCGGCGAGTCCGCCGGCACCAGAATTGCCTGGGCCGTTGGCGAGGGTGTTTCGCGGGCGAAGTAGGTCAGCTTCGCACCCGCTGCCTGGGTAAACACCGGCACGGTGTCGGCGACATCCGCCGACAGGTCGACATTGCCCAGGTTCAGTGCCTCCAGCAGCGGCAGCCCGCTGGGGAACTCATGCCAGCTGACGCGGATGCCTTCAGCCTGCAGGCGCTGTTCAAGGCTGCCACGAGCCTTGAGCAAGGTGAGCAGGGTCGATGACTTCTGGTAACCGATGCGCAGGGTCTGGTCGGCGCTGGCCAGGTTTGGCAGCAAGGCGCTGGCCAGCAGGGCCAGACCAAGCTGGCGTAAGGCTTTCAATTGCATGAATGTATCTCCAGATCAGGGTTGCGCCGCCAGTTTGGCGGTATCGGGAAGGGTGAAGCCGCTGGCGAAGGTCGGTGCCACATCGAGAGGTTCGTTAATCAGGCCGTGGGCATGATAAAAATCGGCGGTGTCCTGCTGTTCCGCCACGGTCTGTGGGTCGATCACTTGCCAGCGCAGGTGGCGTCGCTCGAACTGCAGACGGGCGGCGTCCTCTGGGAAGCCAATGATTGCGGCCAGGGCTTTCGAGTAAGTGTCCAGATGCTGGTTGGCCCACACCTGCGCCTCGGCAAGGCGGTTCAAGTAGTCTTGCAGTGCCGCACGCCGCGCAGGCTCGTCCAGCGCCTTGTCGGTGGCTGCAAGGAAGCTGTTACCACTGGACAGACCGCGACCGTTGACCAGCACACGGCCTTGACCACTCAGTTCAGCCAACGCGGTGTAAGGCTCCCAAGTTGCCCAGGCGTCCACCGAGCCATTGGCCAGGGCGATCTTGGCGTCTACCGGCCCCAGAAAACGGAACTCCACGTCCTTCTCGCCAAGCCCGACCTGCTCCAGTGCCTTTAGCGCCAAATGATGCCCGATCGAACCTCGGCCGGTAGCAATGCGCTTGCCCTTGAGCTCTGCTGCACCTTGCAGCGGCGCATCAGGCCGAACCAGCAGCGCTGTCCCGTAAGGGTCTGACTTGTCCACGGCGACGGCTTTGACCGGCGCCCCCGAAGCCAGCACGAACAACAGCGGCGCATCCCCAATGATGCCGGCATCGATCGCCCCGGCATTGAGCGCCTCGGCCAGCGGCGCGGCAGCCGGGAATTCGGCCCAATGGATGTCATAGGGCAAATCGCGCAAGGCGTCGGCAGCCTCCAGCTGAGCCCGCATGTTGCCCTTCTGGTCACCGATGCGCAGGGTCAGGCGTTCTGCGGCGCCTGCCTGGCCAATCAGCACCAGGGCCGCGGCAAGGGTCAGCAGTTTCGTTCGAATGGACATGGCGCTCCTCGCTGCCTGGGCGGGCAGCGTCATGCGGCCCGGTCAGGCGACTCTAGCGACAACCATCAAATAAACTAAATTCATTTTAGGAATAACCTAATATGCGCTTTAATCACATAAAGCCATGCGTATGGCATTACCCGCCATTGCGATTATGCTAATGCCTTTTTTTCCCGTTCGATCTTGTGAGCGCCGAATATGAAAATCGATGATATGGACGCCTTCGTCGCGGTCATCCGTTGCCAGTCGACCAACCTTGCCGCCGAGGCCTTGCAACTGACGCAACCGGCCATTACCCGCCGAGTGCAGAACTTCGAGGAAGACCTCGGCGCCACCCTTCTCGACCGCAACACCAAGCCCCTCAAGCCCACGCCCATGGGGCTGCGGGTATACGAGCAGTGCAAGGCGATCCTGCGCGAGATCGACTCACTGCGCGAGCTGGTGGCCAACGATGGCGCCCCGTCGGGCACACTGCGCCTGGGCGTGCCTCAGACCTTGGGTGATGTGGTGCTGCTTGACGCCCTGGCGCAGATCCGCGAAGCCTACCCACAACTGCGTACCCAGGTCAGCAGCGGTTGGGGCAGCAGCTTGATCGCGCGCATGGAGAACGGTGAACTGGACGCTGCTGCCGCATTGTTCCCGCCAGGCAAGATCTTCCCCGAGGGCATCGCCAGCCAGTCCATCGCGCGCATGCCGCTGAAGGTGGTGGCTGCCAAGGGCAGCGCGGGCAAGCGTAGCTACAAACTCAAGGACTGCTATACCCGTGGCTGGGTGCTCAACCCTGACGGCTGCGGTTTCCGCGCAGGACTGCAGCGTGCACTGAGCGAACAAGGGTTAAGCCTGTCAATTAACCTGGAGACCTTCGGCACCGAGTTGCAACTGGGGCTGGTCGCCAACGACCAGGGCCTGGGGTTGGTTCCGGAACCCCTGCTGCTAGCCAGCCGGCATCGCGATGCGCTGGACGTGCTCAATGTCAGCGATTTCAAGCCGCAGGTGGATCTGTGGCTGTTCCATCCGCGCTACCTGGGCAATTTGCAGGAGCCCGTGGAACTCTTCGGTGACGTGGCCGGGCATAGGCTGCTGAGCTGAGGTCGCCGTAGCCTGCGTTAGTCGGCAACGCTAAATGCAATTTGCGCATAACGTGCTAATCACTAAATTCTTAAAACAAATAATTAGCATAGAACAAAAAAGACTTTTACAGCGTTCATCCATACGAATACGGTCTTAAGCAACTCACCGTCATTCAGGGATGAAACCCCATGAGTCACCCCTCCGACAGCGCCCTCGCCGAGCTGACGCATGCGCTCGCAGCCAATGCCGAGCGCTATGATCGCAGCGGTCAGTTCCCCCGAGACAACTTCGACCTGCTGCAACGTCACGGCCTGCTAGCCCTCACCGTACCCCGCAGTCTGGGCGGCAGCGGCGCTGACCTTGCCAGCGCTCGCCGAGTGATCGGCGCGGTCGGTAAAGGCGACCCGGCAACCGCGTTGATCCTGGTGATGCAGTACCTGCAGCATTTCCGCCTGCAGGACGAAGCGCGCTGGCCCGAGCACCTGCGCCATCGCGTAGCCCGCGATGCCGTGCAACATGGCGCGCTGATCAACGCACTGCGCGTCGAACCCGAACTTGGCACCCCTGCCCGCGGCGGCTTGCCCGCCACCGTCGCCCGGCGCACCGCCGAAGGTTGGCGCCTGAACGGGCGCAAGATCTATTCCACCGGTAGCCACGGCCTGACCTGGTACCTGGTCTGGGGGCGCAGCGACGATGTCGACCCCCTCGTGGGTGGTTTTTTGGTGCACCGCGACACGCCTGGAATCACCATCGTCGACGACTGGGACCACCTGGGCATGCGTGCCACCTGCAGCCATGAGGTGCAGTTCGATGACGTGCTGATCCCGCTCGACCACGCCGTCAGCGTCAGCCCCGCCAGTGCCCCGCAAGCGGAACTCGATGGCCAGGGCCTGCTGTGGATGGCCGTGCTGCTGCCGGCCGTGTATGACGGCGTGGCTCGCGCCGCCCGCGACTGGCTGGCGGGCTTCCTCAAGCATCGCACACCCTCTAACCTGGGCGCCCCGCTGGCCAGCCTGCCGCGGTTCCAGGATGTGCTGGGCCGCATCGACACGCTGCTGTTCGCCAACCAGAGCCTGCTCGATGCTGCCGTCGCCGGGCAAACCGCTGCGCAGCATGCCGGCCAGCTCAAGCACTTGGTCAGCGCCAATGCCATCCAGGCCGTGGCTCTAGCCATCGAGGCCGCCGGCAACCCCGGGCTTTCAAGGCGCAACCCGCTGGAGCGGCACTACCGCGACGTACTCTGCAGCCGCATTCACACCCCGCAGGACGACGTGGTATTCGGCCAGGTCGGCCGCGCCGCGCTGACGGAGGTTCGGTCATGAGCCATTCGATCATCGCCAGCCAGCTCGACGCCCAGGCCAACCAGCATCTGCGCGAACATCTGCCAGATCATGAAGTGATCGATATCGCCCCAGGCCAGTTGGCCCTCGAAGCGCCCGCCGATGTGTTCATCCTGCGCCCTGTAAATGTGCGTGGGCAGCGCGTCGACAACCCGCCGCCAGGTTGGCCCTGGGGTTTGAAATGGGTGCAGCTGGTATCGTCGGGCATCGACTTCTACCCCGACTGGGTCTTCAAGGGCGCGCCGGTGACCAGCGGCAAGGGCGCCAATGCCGAGCAAGTGGCCGAGTTCGCGCTGGCCTTGGTGTTCGCCGCTGCAAAGCAACTACCAACGCTTTGGGTCAAGGACGCCGACTGGCACCTGACTCCCCTGGCGCCGCTGCGCGGCCGCACCCTGGGCATTCTTGGCTTCGGCAACATTGGCCAGAGCCTGGCGCGCAAGGCCGTAGCACTCGGCATGCGGGTGCTGGCGCTGAGTCGCCCGGGCCAGCCGATCGCCGAAGTGCCTGGCGTGGAACGTGCCGACGACCTGCGTCAACTGTTCGCTGGCAGCGACCACCTGGTGCTGGCCGCCCCGCTCACCCCCGCCACTCGCGGCCTGATCGACCGCCAGGTGCTGAGCGACGCCCGCCCTGGCTTGCATCTGATCAATATCGCCCGGGGTGGTCTGCTCGACCAGCAGGCCCTGCTGGAGGCCCTGGACAGCGGCTTGATCGGCCGTGCCAGCCTGGATGTCACCGACCCCGAGCCGCTGCCCGTCGGCCATCCGCTGTATCACCACCCACGGGTGTTCCTGTCGCCACACACCTCGGCAATTTCCGAGGAGGGCTACCCCGCTTTCCTCGAAGCCTTCATCGCCAACTTCCACCGCTACCGCGACCAGGCGCCCCTGGCCAACCTGGTCGACACCGCACGCGGCTACTGATTACCGGAGAGCACACCATGAGTTCACTGTCTGCCATTACCCACCGTTCCGATAATGTGCGCGACCGGGTCAGCGCCGAAGAGTGGGAGGTGCGCGTCAAGCTGGCTGCAGCCTACCGCCTGGCGGCCCTGTTCCGCTGGACCGACCATATCTACACGCACTTCTCCGCCCGCGTGCCGGGGCCGGACGAGCACTTCCTGATCAACGCCTTCGGTCTGCTGTTCGATGAAATCAGCGCTTCCAACCTGGTCAAGGTGGACGTCGACGGCACTATCATCGACGACCCACTGGGCCTGGGTATCAACCAGGCCGGCTATGTGATCCACAGCGCCATTCATCGCGCCAGGCCCGACCTCAAGGCCGTGCTGCACACCCACACCCGCGACGGTGCAGCGGTGTCGGCCCAGCGCGACGGCCTGCTGCCGATCTCCCAGCATGCCCTGGCCTACTACAGCCGGGTGGTCTACCACGACTACGAAGGCGTGGCTCTGGACCTGGACGAACAGCAGCGGCTGGTGGCCAACCTCGGCGACAGCAACATCCTCATCCTGCGCAACCACGGGCTGCTGACCGGAGGGATCAGCGTCGAGCACGCGTTCCGCGAACTGCATGGGCTGGAGCGGGCCTGCAACATCCAGGTGGCGGCACAGGCCGGGGGTAATGACCAGCTGTTGCATGCGCCGCAAGCGGCGATTGCCAAGGTGCATGAGCAATCGAAGCGGTTTGCCGATGGCAAGGGGGAAGGCATACAGCGGCATTGGGATGCGTTGATCCGGCAGTTGGACCGTGAGGGCCGTGATTACCAGGACTGACAGCTGCTCGCTGGCTGTGCCGGATTCTTCGCGCGGCCGGATACCCCACTTTCATGAAGGACCAACCCATGCCCCCACTGCACCGCCTGTTCGCCATCGGCTCCCTTGCCCTGGCCCTCACCGCATGCTCGCCCGCCGATAACAGCAACACCAGCAAAACCCTCAGCGTTGCGTTCTGGGGCGACAACACCACCCTGGTCAGCGTCGACCCCTTCCAGGTCTACTGGCTGGAACACCGCGTGCTGCTGCGCAACGTCGCTGAATCCCTCACCGACCAGGACCCGGACAGCGGGCGCATCATTCCGTGGCTGGCGAAAAGCTGGGAGATCAGTGCCGACGCCCTGAACTACACCTTCCACCTGCGCCAGGACGTCACGTTCAGCAATGGCGAGCGCTTCGATGCGCACGCCGTGAAAGCTGCCTTTGACAGCAACAAAGCCTTCGCCACCCAGTTGCCCGCCACTTTTGGTGCCACCTACCTCGCCGGCTACGACCACGCCGAGGTCATCGACGACTTCACCGTACGGCTGGTGCTGTCGCGGCCCAATGCAGGCTTTCTGCAGGCCACGTCCACTACCAACCTGGCGATCCTCGCCCCGGCCTCGTACCAGCTGACCGCGCAAGAACGTTCGCTGGGCAAAATCATCGGTACCGGCCCGTTCATCCTCGACCACTACACCCCTGAGGTCGGCGCGCGCCTGGTCAAGCGTGCCGACTACGCCTGGCCGTCGGCCAACGTGCGCAACCAGGGCCCTGCACACGTGGAGGCCGTGGACATCAGCTACATCCCCGAAGAAAGCGTGCGCAATGGCCTGTTTCTGCAGGGCAAGGCCGACATCCTGTGGCCACGCAACCCATTCTCGGAAGTCGACCTCAAACTGTTCCAGTCCAAGGGCGCGACCATCCAGAGCCGCTCGCTGCCAGGCCCGGCGCTGAACCTCTACCCCAACACCCGCAACGACCGCCTGCTGTCCGACCGCCAGGTACGCCTTGCGCTGCAGAAAGCCATTGATCGCACCAGCTACGCGCACACGGTGTATAACGCAGCGTTCCCGGTGGTGAGCGGCGTGTATGACGTCACCACCCCGTATTTCAAACCCCAGGTCAGCAAGCTGGCCTATGACCCCAAAGGCGCCGAGCAACTGCTTGACGCCGCCGGCTGGCGCAAGGGCGAGGATGGTTACCGGCACAAGAACGGCCAGCGCCTGACCCTGCGCTACAACCTTACGCCGGCCGAAAGCGCTGGAGACGTGCTGGTCCAGGACCAACTGCGCAAGGTCGGTATCGATCTCAAGCTGAATGTGCTGACCCGTGCCGAATGGGTGGCGGGCAACGCAGCCGGCACGTATGACCTGACGTCCACCTACATGACCCGCGCCGACCCGATCATCCTGCAGACCATCCTCGACCCCCGCTCGGCCAACAGCGCCACGGTAGCCACCAACACCTACGAGCCACACACACTGGCCAAGGCTCAGGTACTGTTCGACAACGGCATCACCGCCACTGCCGATCCGCAACGGGCTCAAGCCTATGGCCAGCTGCAGGACCTGCTGATCGACGAAGCCTCAGCGTTCCCGCTGTACGAGCGCGTCTGGCAGGCCGCCACTGCGCCGCGGGTGAAGGACTTCCGCTGGACCGCAGAAGGCTTCGCCCTGTTCAGCGACATCCAGGTCGGCCAGCCATGAAGCGCTACCTGACCGGCCGCATCGGCCAGGCGCTGCTGGTGCTGTGGGGCGCCTACACCATCACCTATTTCATTCTCTACCTGCTGCCCGGCGATACCCTGGCGATCATGCTCAGCGCCTCCGGCATGGAGGCCGACGGCCTGTCGCCCGAGGACCTGGCCAAGGCCCGCGCCTACTACGGGCTGGACAAAGGGCTGTTCGAGCAGTACTTCGACCTGCTGTGGCGCGCGTTGCACGGCGACCTGGGGCAGTCGCTGTCACTGGGGCGGCCGGTCACCGCGCTGCTGGCCGAGCGCCTGCCGCAGACCTTGGCGCTGGCGGGCTCTGCCATCGTGCTGTCGTTGCTGGCCGGGGTCGGTTTGGCCTACCTGACCGCCTACCTACAATGGCGGCCGCTGAAAACGGCACTTGCCCGCCTGCCCTCGTTGGGCTTTTCGGTGCCGGTGTTCTGGATGGGCCTGCTGCTGATCCAGGTGTTCGCCTTCGCCCTGGGCTGGTTCCCGGCTACCGGTAGCCAGGGCCTCGCCAGCCTGGTGCTGCCGGCGATCACCTTGGCGATACCCAGCGCCGCCGTATACGCCCAGGTGTTGCAACGCGGGTTCCACGGGGTGTGGCAGGAACCGTACATCGCCACCGCCTTCGCCAAAGGCCTGAGTAGGGCCCAGGTACAGGCCCGTCACGGCCTGCGCAACGCCGCCTTGCCACTGCTGACCCTGGTCGGTCTGCAGGTCGGTAACACCGTGTCCGGCGCAGTGCTGGTGGAGACCATCTTCTCGCGTAATGGTGTCGGCCGCCTTGCACAGGAGGCCGTGCTGCGCCAGGACATCCCGGTAGTGCTGGCGATCGTCGCGGTATCGGCCACTGCATTCGTAGTGGTCAACCTGATCGTCGACTTGCTCTACCCCTACCTCGACCCGCGCATCACCCATACGGCCAAGGTGAACTGAGATGACCATCGATATCCCCCTGACCCCGAGCGACACCGCGAATGCCGGCGGCGAGGCACGCCCTGCGCTCACCTGGAAGCGTCGCACACGCTTGCAGCGCGCCCAGCAAACCTTGATCCCATTGCTGCGCCGGCCCGGCTTCAGCCTGGCGCTGCTGATCGTGCTGTTTGCCTTGTTCGCCGCGCTTGCACCCCAACTGCTGACCAGCTTCGACCCGTATGCCACGTCGCCCGCCGACAAGCTTGGCGCCCCCAGCCTGGTGCACTGGTTCGGCACAGACGAGCTGGGCCGCGACCTTTATACCCGGGTGGTGTACGGCGCACGCCTGTCGGTGATGGCCGCACTGCTGGCGGTGGCCATCGCCCTGTTCGGTGGCCTTGGCCTTGGTGTAATGGCGGGTTTTGCTGGTGGGCGCGTCGACGCTGCGCTGATGCGCCTGATCGACGTGTTGCTGGCCCTGCCCGGCCTGCTGCTGGCGCTGGCCATCGTCACTGCCATCGGCTTCGGCACGGTGCCTGTGGCCGTCGCCGTGGGCGTCGGAATCATCCCGGGCTTCGCCCGCACCACCCGTGCCGAAGTGCTGCGGATCAAGACCCTGCCCTACGTCGAAGCTGCACGCCTGGGAGGCGCCAGTTGGGCGCGCACACTGCTGCGCCACGTGCTGCCCAATGCCTGGGGCCCGGTAGCAGTACTCGCCACCCTGGACTTCGGCGCCGCCATCCTGGCCACCGCCGGGCTCAGCTTTCTAGGCTTCGGCGCGGCTCCGCCAGCAGCGGAATGGGGCACGTTGATCGCCAACGGCCGCCACTTCCTCATCACTGCGCCTTGGGTATCTCTGCTGCCGGGGCTGTTCGTGGTGGCCGTGGTGTTCAGCCTCAACCACCTGGCGCGCAGCGCCGAGGAGCATGCCCGATGAGCCAGTCGCCCTTGATCGAGGTACGCGACCTGAGTGTCAGCTACGCCTTCGCCGGGCAACGCACCCAGGCGGTAAGGAGGCTGTCGTTCAACCTGGCCCAAGGCGAAACCCTGGCCATCGTCGGCGCGTCCGGTTCCGGAAAGTCGACCCTGGCCAACGCCCTGCTCGGCCTGCTGCCGGGCAATGCCGACATCGACCAGGGCCAGCTGTGGGTCGACGGCGTCGATGTCGCACAGGCCGACGAGCCCACCAGGCGCCAGTTGCGCGGGCGTACCGTCGGCCTGGTGCCGCAGGACCCGATGGTCAGCCTCAACCCCACCCTGCGCATTGGCCGCCAGATCGCCGAGGCCTTGGTGCTGGCCCGCGGCCGACGCTACCCCGAGGTGGACAGCGAAGTCCTCGCATTGCTGGCCCAGGTTGGCCTGGATGAGCCGGCGCTGCGGGCTCGCCAGTACCCCCACGAATTGTCTGGCGGCATGCGCCAGCGGGTGCTGATTGCCATCGCCCTGGCGGGCAAGCCGCGGCTGATCATTGCCGACGAGCCCACCAGCGCGCTGGATGTCACGGTGCAGCGGCGCATTCTCGATCACCTGCAACAACTGGTGGCCGAGCGTGGCATCTCGTTGCTGATCATCACCCATGACCTGGGCATGGCATGCGACCGCGCCGACCGCCTGCTGGTGATGAAGCAGGGCGAGCTGATCGAGCATGCATCCCCCGGGCAAATACTCTGGGGGGCGCAGCACCCCTATACACGTGATCTGCTCAATGCGGCGCCGGCCTTCGTGCCGCGGCGCAGGCCCGGCGAGGTGACGGGCCAGGTGCCGCTGCTGCGCCTGCGCAACATCGGCAAACGCTTTGCGCTGCCAGGGCAGCATGCTCACTTCACTGCCCTGCATGACCTGAACCTTGAAGTGCACGCCGGTCAGACCCTGGCCATCGTAGGCGAGTCTGGCTCAGGCAAAAGCACAGCGCTGCGTATTGCCCTAGGGCTGGAACAACCCAGCCAAGGGCATGTCGAGTTCGCTGGCGAAGATGTCAGCGCGTTCAGCTGGCGGCAGTTCCGGCCCCTGCGTCGGCGCATCCAGCTGGTGCAACAGAACCCGTTTGCCGCACTCGACCCGCGTTTCACCGTGTTCGACAGCATCGTCGAGCCGCTGGTGTCATTCGGCCTGCTCAAGGGCCGGGCACTGGAGAGCAAAGCCCGCGACCTGATCGCCAGGGTGCACTTGCCGGTGCACTTCCTCGACCGCCTGCCGCGTGAGTTGTCCGGAGGCCAGCGCCAACGGGTGGCCATTGCCCGGGCTCTGGCCCTGGAGCCAGAGGTGTTGCTGCTCGACGAACCGGTCAGCGCACTGGACGTATCGGTGCAGGCACAGATCCTCGCCCTGCTGGATGAACTGCAGCGCGAATTGGGCATGGCGTACGTACTGGTCTCCCACGACCTGGCGGTGCTGGCAAGCATGGCCGACCAGGTGCTGGTGCTTCGGCGCGGGCAAGTGGTCGAGCAAGGCCCGGCGATGCAGGTGTTCGGCCAACCGGCCAGCACCTACACCCGAGCGCTGATCGAGGCAATACCAGGGCATTCGCGCAGCGTGCTGCCCGTGGCGGTTTGACCGTTGTGCCACGCGGCACGGGCGTGCCGCGTGGATCAGACATTGAGGCCTATCTGGCCAGAGGTAATGAACGTGAGCAAACGACAGATCCATCTCGGTGCAATGATCCATGGTGTCGGCCACGGCTGGGGCGAATGGCGTCACCCCAAGGCACTGGCTGACGCCAGCGTCAATTTCGGCTACTACAAGCAACAGGCGCAACTGGCGGAGGCTGCGAAGTTCGACTTCGCCTTCATTGCCGACAGCCTGCACATCCACGCCCGCTCCAGCCCCCATTACCTCAATCGCTTCGAGCCGCTGACCATTCTTTCGGCGCTGGCAGCTGTCACATCCCACATCGGCCTGGTCGCCACGGTCACGGTCAGCTACACCGAGCCCTTCCAGGTCGCCCGCCAGTTCGCCTCGCTGGACCTGATCAGCGGCGGTCGCGCCGGCTGGAACGTGGTCACCTCGTGGCTCTCGGGTACCGCCGACAACTTTGGTAAGGAGGAACACCCACCCCATGCCGTGCGCTACCGCATCGCCCGTGAACATGTCCAGGTAGTGCAGGGCCTGTGGGACTCGTGGGAAGACGACGCCTTCACCCGCAACAAACTGACCGGCGAGTTCTTCGACCCGGCCAAGCTGCACACCCTGGGCCACCAGGGCGAGTTCTTCAAGGTCAAGGGCCCACTGAACATTCAGCGCTCCCCCCAAGGACAACCGCTGATCTTCCAGGCCGGGGTGTCGGAGGACGGCCGCAATTTCGCCGCGCAGAATGCCGATGCAATCTTCGTCAACCCCGAGTCGTTCGGTGATGCCCGCGCTTACTACCAGGACCTGAAACAGCGCGCCGCCGGCCATGGCCGCGACCCGGAGCAACTGTTCATCCTGCCGGGCATCCGCCCGATCGTGGGCCGCGATGAAGCCGAGGTCGAGCGTCGCTACCAGCAGGCCGTAGACCTGGTCAGCATCGAAGACGCCCTGGTTGCCCTGGGCCGACCGTTCAACGACTACGACTTCAGCCTGCATGACCTGGATGCGCCCTTCCCCGATCTTGGCACACTCGGCGACAACAGCCATAAAGGCACTGCCGACCAGTTGAAACAACTGGCCCGCGACGAGGGCCTGAGCCTGCGCGAAACAGCCTTGCGCTTCTCGCGCCCGCGCCGGGACTTCACAGGTACCCCAGAGCAAGTTGCCGATGCCTTGCAGGCCTGGTTCGAGGGCGCCGCCGCCGATGGTTTCATCATCAACTCGTTGCTGCCCGATGGCCTGCAGTACTTCACCGAACTGGTAGTACCCCTGCTGCAGGCGCGCGGCCTGGTGCGCAGCGAATACACCGGCAGCACGTTGCGTGACAGCTTTGGCCTGAGCATACCGACCAACCGCAATAGCCAACGTCGCAGCCAGACCGCCGTCGCCTGACGGCTGCCCCCTTGAAAAGGAGTTCCACTACATGACCCTCGAATTCATTGGCCTCATCGGCCCCCAGGAAAGCAGTGAATCCCAGGCGCCCCGGGGCCCGCTGGTTGATCTGGACTTCATCAAGGCCTTTGCCCAGGCCCAGGAATACGCCGGCTTCGACAAGGCCCTGCTGGCGGTCAACACCAGTGCCCCGGACTCGATGATCCTGGCCAGCTACGTCGCTGCGTTGACCGAGCGCATCGGCCTGCTAGTGGCGCACCGCCCCGGCTTCCAGGCCCCGACCTTCTCCGCTCGCCAGTTCGCCACGCTCGACCAGCTTAGCCGTGGCCGGGCCTCGATCAACGTAATCACCGGCGGCGACAGCGGCGACCTGCAGCGCGACGGCGACTTCCTCGACAAGGATGCCCGCTATGCCCGCACCGACGAATACCTGGAGGTGCTGCACAAAACCTGGACGCAGACCACGCCGTTCGACCACCACGGGGCGCATTACCGGGTGGAAGACAACCTGACCCTGGTCAAACCCGTGGGCAAGCTGCCGGTCTATTTCTCTGGGGCATCGGACGCGGCAGTGGAAGTCGCGGCAAGACACGCCGACGTCTACATGATGTGGGGTGAACCGCTGGAGCAAGTGCGCGAGCGCATTGCCCAAGTACGCAAGGCGGCTGCCCGATACGGGCGGGAGCATCATATCCGCTTCAGCCTCTCGTTACGGCCGATCCTCGGTGCAACGGAAGATGAAGCCTGGGCGCGGGCCGAGCGCATCCTGGCCGACGCCCAGCAACGCATCGGCATCCGCCAGGGCAACCGCCGCGAGAAGAACTTCGGCAAGAGCAACGCCGGTTCCGAGCGCCTGGTGCAGCTGGCCGGCCAGCGCAAGGTGCATGACACCCGGCTGTGGACCGAGATCGCGGCTTGGGGCGGCGGCGCCGGCAACTCCACCTCGCTGGTGGGTACCCCTGAGCAGGTGGCCGAGGCCGCGCTGGCCTACTACGAACTGGGCGTGAGCACTTTCCTATTTCGCGGGTTCGAGCAGTTGCGCGATGCCGTGGAGTACGGGCAGGAGCTGATTCCGCGGATTCGTGCGCTGGTTGCGCAGCGTGAGGATGAACGCAGCACCCGCTCTGCCTAGGGCCTTGTCGCCACGGCAGTGCGTCAAGGCGCATAGTGCTCGCCAAGGCAGTTCGGGCGCCTGTGAGATCGAGCGCCGCCCGCGCGGCGCATCGCGAGCTTTGCTTGCTCCTACGTCTGTTTCGGGCCAGTAAGGCCTGTGACAGGCGCGCGCGACCGCCTTGTTTGTACGATGCGATATCACGCCATGCGCCAGGGCGTCCGCGCGCAAATCCCACAGGAAACATTGGCCCAAACAGAGGTAGGAGCGAGCAAAGCTCGCGATGCGCCGCGCGGGCGGCGCTCGATCACACAGGCGCCCAAAATGCTATGGCAGACCCATCATTGACCCAATACAAAATTCTATCTACGCATTTAACATTAGTTCCTTTATGAAGCGTAAACATAATTAACTTAGAAGCAAATAGCCTTTCACAGCCTGCTGAAAGTCCATTAAGTTCTGTAAACCGACCCCAACATGGCGGAGGCAAATGGATTTGTGCCAGCCGCCATCGGGTCCTTCCCTCGATCCGCCCGCCCGTTGCGCACATCCGAACCCAACCTTTTCGGAGCATGCGACATGGGTTTGTCCCGTAGAGACCTGATTACCCGCCTCGCCGCCATCGGCGGCTATTCGGCAGCCCTCGGCGCGCTGGGGCACAATGCCCTGGCCGCCACCTTCCAACCCCTGCAACTGGCCGCAAACGGCGGCAACGGCAAGCGCGTTGTGATTGTCGGTGCCGGCATTTCCGGCCTGGTATCCGCCTATGAGCTGCGCAAGGCCGGCTTTTCGGTCACTGTCCTGGAAGCCCGCGAGCGCGTCGGCGGCCGGGTCTGGACCGTGCGCCAGGGCGACCGCATCGAGCACAACGACGGCAGTTCGCAAACCGTAGAGTTCGACCCGGGCCATTTTTTCAACGCCGGCGCCGCACGCCTGCCCAGCCATCACCTGACCATCCTTGGCTACTGCCGCGAGCTGGGCGTGGAGCTGCAGGTGCTGGTCAACAGCAGCCGCAACGCCCTGGCCCAGCCAGACCTGGCACGCCCACCGCTGCTGCTGCGCCAGGCGGTCAACGACACCCGCGGGCATTTCAGCGAACTGCTGGCGCGCAGCGTCAGCCGCAACAGCCTCGATGCCGAACTCAGCAGCAGCCAGCGCAAGGCCTTGCTCGAATTCCTCAAGGTCTACGGCGACCTCGACAGCCAACAGCAATACCGCGGCTCGGTGCGCGCCGGCTACACCCGCTACGCCGGCGCCGGCGACCAGACCCCGGTGCAGCGCCAGCCGGTGCCCCTAGACCAGTTGCTCGACAGCAACCTGCTGCTGCCGCTGGTGTTCGACGAGATCCCAGAGTTTTCCTCGACCATGTTCCAGCCGGTTGGCGGCATGGACCAGATCCCCAAGGCGTTTTACCGCCACGTCCACGACAGCGTGCGCCTGGGCGCCGAAGTGCTAGCGGTGGAGACCGGTGACGCTGGCGCCAAGGTGAAGTGGCGCGACCGCAAGACAGGTCAGCAGCATGTCGAACACGCCGACTACGCCATCGTCACCCTGCCCCTGCCGCTACTGGCCAAGATACCGAACAACTTCGACAACGCCTTCAAGCAAGCCATCGCCAGTGCCGAAGGCGACAAGGCCAACAAGGTCGCCTGGCAATCACCGCGCTTCTGGGAGACCGACTTCCAGATCTACGGCGGGCTCAGCTACATCAACCACGAAGCCCGCACTCTGTGGTACCCCAGCGACCACCTCAACAGTGCCCAGGGCGTGCTGGTCGCCACCTACAACACGGGTGCTGTGGCCCAGCAGTTCGCCGGCAAGTCGCTGCAGGCGCAGATCGCCTCCTCGCGCCAGGCGGTGGAATCGCTGCACCCCGGCCACAGCGGCAAGCTGGGCCGGCCGGTGGTGGTGAACTGGTCGAAGATCCCGTTCAGCGAAGCGCCGTGGATCGTCCACGACGAAGTCGCCCAACCCGGCTACGACCTGCTCAACCAGCCCCAGGGCCGCACCTGGCTGGCCAGCGACGCCCTGGCCCATGGCGGCGTTGGCATCTGGCAGAACAGTGCCGCCGAATCCGCGCGCCGGGTGGTCGGCCTGATCGCCCGCCATGCCAGCCAGACCACCCGCGGCGTCGCCGCCTGACCCCCCAAGGAATCCTCGCCATGCCTCGTCTTCTTCTGCTTGCCGGAGCCCTCATGTCCCTGACCCTCAACGCCCACGCCGATGGCATCAAGCGCGTCGCCCCGCCCGACTCCAACTTTCCCATCTCGCAACTGGTCACCGTGCCGGCCGGCAGTCAGCTGACCTTCGTCAGCGGGACCCTGCCGGACATCGCAGATCCCAAGGCGGCCAAGGGCAGCATCGCCGCCTTGGGCAACACCGAAACCCAGACCCGCTCGGTGCTGAACAAACTGCGCACGGCGCTGCAAGGCCAGGGCCTGGACCTGGGTGACATCGTCCAGCTACGGGTGTTTCTGGTGGGCGACCCGGCCAATGGCGGCGCCCTCGACTTCGCCGGGCTGCAAGCGGCCTACACCGAGTTCTTCGCCACCGCTCAGCAACCCCGCAAACCGACCCGCACGGCGATCCAGGTGGTGGCCCTCCCGCTGCCGGGCGCGCTGGTGGAAATCGACGCGATCGCCGCCAAGGCGCCGTAAGCGCGCACCACCAATGCCAGACAAGGAACTGCGTGCATGAAGAAAGCTTTCAAAACTGCTCCCTTTTTCAGCGTGGCCCTGGCCGCCGGCCTGCACACCGCCCCCGGCCTGGCCGAGGAACCCGCCGCCCAGGCGCTTGGCACGGTGATCGTCACCGGCAACCGTGGCAGCGAGAAACGCACCGTCACCAGCAGCCCGGTGCCCATCGACGTGATCAGTGCCAAACAATTGCAGGAAACCGGCAAGCCCGGCCTGATGGAGGCGCTCAGCGCCAGCGTACCGTCGCTGACCCTGCCGGAGAAAACCGGCTGGGACGCCAGCGGCATGGCCCATGCACCGAGCCTGCGTGGCCTCAACGCTGCCCAGGTGCTGGTGCTGGTCAACGGCAAGCGCCGCCACACCAGCGCCACCCTGAACATCAGCGGCATCAACGCCGGCGCCGCGCCCAGCGACCTCGACCTGATCCCCATCAGTGCCATCGACCACGTCGAGGTGCTGCGTGACGGCGCGGCGGCCCAGTATGGCTCCGACGCCATCGCCGGGGTGATCAACGTGATCCTCAAGGCCGACACCAGCGGCACCGCCGTAAGCACTGCGGGCCAGGGCTACGATGGCAAGAAACAGACCGTGCAGCAAAGCCTGAACAAGGGCTTTGAAATCGGCCACGACGGCATTCTCCAACTGGCACTCGACGCCCGCAGCCAGAACGACGACAACAAGGCTAGCGCCAACGGCTACAGCCAGGCCGAAGCCCTCGACCGCGCCGGCAAGGTCACCTATGGCGGCTACGGCACGCCGAAGATCAACCTGCTGACCCTGGGCTACAACGCCGAGCTGCCGCTGCAGGACGACCTGACCCTGTACTCGTTCAGCACCTGGTCGTACCGCAAGGCCGAACAGGGCCAGAACTTCCGACTGCCGACCATCGTCAACACCATCACCACCGGGCCGAACGGACGTCCGTCCGGCTACACACCCACCTGGTACATCGAGGAATACGACTACCAGGCGGCCTTCGGCGAGACAGTTTGCATTTTTCGGCGGCCGCCTTGGCACTAATATCCCCTGCCAATTCGGCTGAAATAGCATTATAACGCTCTTGAGCCTTTTTCTGTCGCTTCAGGCTTACATTATCAGTATCGACAGGATCAAGAATCTCAGCATGCTCTTCCGCCTGCTTCTGGAAAGTATCCGCCAAAACGTGTGCATCAACCATCCTGACCAAAGAAGGCTCGACCAAAATAGTCTTCTCACTGTCAAATTGTCGAAGCACAAATTTATGACTGCTCGGATCAACTGAATGTATTATCCAAAGCTTCTTCTCATACATGCATGCTTGCAACATGATGACCTCCCGCTATTACTTGGGTAAATATTAAGGCCGCCAAAAATAATTCGGCGAACCTAAAATAAACCACGGACAATAAAATTATCCGCACCCAGTCATACAGAGGCCCCACTCAAAGCTAGCGCAGAGAGAATAACCCGGAGTCTTATGCCGAGAGAGATTAGAAATTACCTTGAGAGTTTTCTTGCACATGATGCTCTCCTCATTCCAACCCTATAGACAGGCATTTAAGAAGAGATCAGTAGGGAAGCGCCACTAAATGACTAAACGAAACGCTTTGCGAGTGCTTTCACGTAACGCTTGTGCATGGTGTCTTCTAGGTGCCCGAGTACACACCTATAACAGAACCTTAGGGAAAGTCAAATTGAAATTCCGACCCTGAAACAGTAGAGATCAAGATGGCGGTTTAATACAATAGGTTACGTTGTAATACCTGACCAATCGGACATTAATAATAAACAAGAAATTCATTATAGTTTTTTCTGGTTTCTAGATCTGACATAGCTGAAAATGCCAAGCCACCGGGCGGATGGGCGAGTCCGGGTTTCAGAGGCAGCTCACAGCACCTGTCGATCTGAGCATCACGCGAGCACCAGCAACGGTGCTTGCAGGGCCTGTCTCAAACCGCCTCGCCCAGTTCAGCGCTGAACTGCTGATTCCACAAACGCGCGTAGTAACCGCCTTGGCGCAGCAACTGGTCATGACGGCCACCCTCAACCACCCGCCCTTGTCGAACACCAGAATGCGGTCCAGATGGGCCACGGTCGACAGCCGATGCGCGACCACCACGACGCTTTTGTCTTCCATAATTTCGTCCAGTTTGTCCTGGATGAAGCGCTCGGTGATCGAGTCCAGGCTTGAAGTGGCCTCGTCCATCACCAGAATCCTCGTACGCCCACAGCAGCATCGACCAACTGTTCGGTCATGAAAGCCGCACCAACTCCGCATTCACGTCCACTGAGCACCTCAAGGGCGAGGTCAATTCCACCCTCGCCAACAAGCAGACTGGATGTGCAATCGGCCTCGCGCACGGCTGTCGACTATGCCAACACCTTCTATGCGCCCTCCTACACGATTTTCGGCGCCAACGTCGGCTTCGAGAAGCCAAAGACTGGGGCTGCTTTGCAGCGCTTCGCGGGCACGCCCGCTCCCACGTTTGGCGCTGAACTCAAGAAATGCGCGATCACCTGTGGGAGCGGGCGTGCCCGCGAAGGGTCGCAAAGCGGCCCCAAATTACTTAACTGACTGGCATTAGCCCACGGGCCCTGTTTTTGATGTTGTTTATGCGGGAAAGCGGAAGGAGGATCCGTAGGCCGACGCTGGCAGGCGGTCAGATCTGTCAGCCCTCAATCTGGAACGCAAGCTTCCGCTCTGAGCACCGGTTCGGTAAAGACCTCTCTTTTGCAGCGCCGGCACCACCAGCTCCACGAAATCTTCTAATGTGCCAGGGCTTGTCAAAGGGTTGAGCATGTAGCCACTCGTACCCGATATCCGGGCATGCGCCTCGATTCTGCCTGCCACCTGCTCCGCAGTACCTACCAGGATCAGATAGGTGCCCCGTGTAACATTTGCAAAGCGCTCTCTGACATCTCTGGCGGTTAAAGGGATGCGCAGCACTGTCAGCGACTTTACGTCATCGCGAGCACGGCCACGTGCCTCAGCTATCGTCCAAATCTCTTCCAGCCCTTGACGGATTTCGTGCGGGTTCGACTTGGCTATGAAGATCAGTTCAGCATGCTTGGCCGCAAACTTCCGCCCTCTCCCAGACCAACCCGCCTGAACCAGCAGTGGCGCGCGCTGTTTCGAAGGTGTTGGCGGCCAAGCGTTCATCTGCCGGGTGCGTCCACAAGCTCGGCGCTCCACCGCAAGACGCTCACACGATGTCCTCAATGCGCCGCTTCCAAGACCATTTTCTAACCAGCCCGGCACACTGCGCGACGATGAAGTGCCGGATGCGCCGCTCGACCTCGTCCAGCATTGAATGGCCGGCATGCTTGGCCGCGTCTCACGGTAGCACTCAACAGTAGCGGTACTAACGCTGCCAGCGCCCTTACGAGAAAGCGGACATTTCCCAGCGAGGCCATGCTGGGGTATCTGCACTGGAAGTGCGGTCTGATCGCTCAACTAGAACGCGAAGGCACCTATGGTTTCAAGGTGCTCTGAACGGCTCGAATCGCCCCTAGTGCCACTACGAAATCTTCCGACTTCACGCGTTCGACAGTACAAGCCTCCCAGAGGGGTGCAATGGCATGGGCTTCGGCTGCCTGCAAAGCAGCCTCCCAGTACCCTTCGAGCTTCAAAGTTCCACCACCCACGGCCAGACGCGAGGGGTTGAGCAAGTTGATGATAGTGGCAATGCCAAGACCCAGGGCCTGGCCGCCGGCCCTGACTGTACCGATGGCGCCAGGGTCTGCAGCCTCTACCAAACGTGCGAGCTTATCGCCACTGATGCCAAGCCGGTTGGCCATAGCGCCACCGCCGGCTACCTCATCCAGCCGCCTGACTGAACCACCAACACGCAGCGGCAGGTAACCAAGCTCGCCAGCCCAGCCATTGGCACCCCGCAACGCCCGTCCGTGCGTCATGAAGGCAGCACCAATGGCCGTGCCGGCCATGATGACGCCGCCCGTGAACTCAGCGCTGGCATCCTGCATTTCTTCCAGCAGGGCGGCCTCTACATCATTGATGACAACTATCCGGCACCCAAGTGCTTCGAGTGCAAGCGCCGGACGCCAGCCGGTCAGGCCAGGCAGCACGTCGCAACTAACGACTATGCCATCGCAACCGACCAGCCCCGGTACCGCAATCCCGATAAGAGCCGGACGTGGCCCCAAATCTTCGATGAAGGCGCGGAGCTGGGCGGCAAAATCGTCAGGCGTATAGCCGGGCCCGGTTTCACAACGTCGTGAATAGGCTCCGCATACCAGCAGGAGCTTGGTTCCCCCCAGGTCGGCGCCAACGATGATCTCATTTCCTTCGGGGGCACTGTGCATTGGTATACCTTGGCTATGAATGAAACGGAATGCGAATTCTTCAGGGCCCGAGTCTGGGTGGTTCACGCATGCCACGCAATTAGTCGTTTGCGACCCGAATCACGCCTTTGCCGCTGAACGTGCGTTGTTGCAGCCCGGTGAGGTGATCTGGAAGACGCTCGAACGAGGCTACGCTGTAACTGTCAGGCGTCCACTGCGCCCGCCCCATTGAGGTAAGCATGCCCTCGCCCGCGTCCACTAGCGCTTGCCAGGCACGATCATCACCGAACGTATGCAATGCCGCGAGAGCGACCTCGTGCAGCGAAATGGTCCGGGTGAACGGTGGTATGGGCGAGGCGTGGAGCCGGTCTTGAACACATACCAGATGGCCGTTGGCTCTGAGCGCGGGTTCGAGTCGCGCAGCATGTTCAGCGTTCACGGTGTCTATAACAGCATCGAACACCATGGGGCCGCTCCAGGCCTGATCCAGTGGACCCTCCATGCACTCTGCCACCCCTAGATCCGCCAGGCGTTGTGCATGTCGTCGGTGGCTCAGTGAAGTGACCTTCAACCCGCGCCGCACCGCTATCTGAATCAGGTGGTTGGCAACGGAGCCGCCCGCCCCGCTCACCAGCAAAGTCCGACATGATTGCGGCAGCTTTTCCAGCGCCAGCCAAGCGGTCAAGCCTGGGCAAGGGAGACTGGCTGCATGCTCCCAGCTAACCATGGCTGGTACACGAAGCACTGCGCTGGCTCTCACCGGGGTATATTCTGCAAAACTGCCGTGCCGACCAAGGCTTTGATGGTAAGCGACGCGCTGGCCGACCCAGGAAGCGCAGACGTTGTCGCCTACAGCAACCACGACCCCCGCACCATCGACCCCGGGTACGTGCCCGGGCTGCCAGTTGACCAGTTGCCCACCCAAGACTTTCCAGTCCACAGGATTGAGGCCGATCACGACGTTGCGGATAAGAACATCGTCCGCTTCCGGTTTGGGAATCTGAGTTTCAGTGAGCAATAGATCAGCCGGGTCAGCACTGCCCTGCCAGGTAAACGCGCGGTGAGTTGTTGGCAAAATCATGATTGGTATGCGCCTGCAGAATAGGTGAGCTCATAGCTGTGGCTGTAGATCTCCAGGATATTGCCGAAGGGATCCTCCATGTAAACCATGCGCAATGGCTTCTCACCTGGAAAATACTCACGTACCGGCATTCGCTGCTTGCCACCTGCAGCCACGATCCTTGCGGCCAAGCCCTCGACATCCGGATCTTGCACGCAAAAATGAAAGACACCGGTTTTCCAGTATTCAAAGTTGTCGTCAGGGCGCTGGGCGTTGCGGAATTCAAATATCTCGACGCCGATACGATCGCCCGTAGACAGATGGGCGATGCGGAACGATCCCCATCCGGCACCAAAGACGTCCGTACACATTACGCCAATCGCGCTGTCATCTTCAGCGATGGTGGTCGGCGGCATGATCAGGTACCACCCAAGCACCTCTGTGTAAAACTTGACAGCGCCATCCAGGTCGGTGACCGAGAGGCCTATATGGGAGAAATTACGGGGGTAAACGGACATGACGGACAGTCTCCAGAAAGATTGGTCCCTACCCTACGCCCGGTCATATATAATGAAAACCGTGCCCACATTATGGTTACGATAAGACTTCATGATGGTTAATCCGCAGTGGCTCCGATCCTTTGCAGTGCTGGCCGAACTTGGGAATTTCACTCGCACTGCAGAACATCTGAATTTGACCCAGGCCGCAGTGAGCCAGCACATCCAGAGCCTGGAAAAGCACTACGGCAGCCTCTTCGTTCGCCACCACCGGCATGTTGAGCTGACCCCTGCCGGGAGTGCCGTGTTGGACTACTTCAGAGAAATGGAACGAGCTGGCCGTGCACTCGATGCCCGCCTGAGTTCAGAAGACCAAGACGTAGGCGATATCAGCCTGGTGTCCCCCGGCAGTATAGGGCTGGCCTTGTATCCGCTCCTGCTGGATTATCAAGAAAACCATCCTGGCCTCATTATCCGCCACAGGTTCGCCCCCGACGCGGAGGTGCTCGATGCAGTACTGACCAATCGCTTTGAAATGGGAATCGTGACTCACAAGCCAGACAACATGAGGATCACAGCGCAGCGGTTTGGCGAGGAACCCCTGGAGTTGATATTGCCCACCACTACACCTTATGTTGGCTTCGAAACGCTTTCAGAACTCGGCTTCATCGACCACCCCGATGGGGTCGGAATGGCAACACGCCGGCTTAGCCGGAGATATCCAGACGCCGCCGGCATCCAAGCAATCAAGAAACGCGGCTTCAGTAATCAGGTGAGCCTCATTCTGGAGCCGGTTTCACGAGGTTTGGGCTTTACTGTGCTGCCAAGGTTCGCCAGGCGCGCCTTCCATGCACAGAATGCTTTGCAGGTGGTGGAGTGTGGGAACGCCGTTGTAGACACGCTCTGGCTCATTTACCGATCAGAGTGGCCGCTTTCGTCGAGAGCCAGGCGTGTCATTGATCAGATGCAGCAAAACCTGTATCTAGCCGTTGACCGCACGTGACCTTCACCCTGGGATTGGCGTGCTGGGCGATGTTACCTCGACCAGCCCACCCCACCCGCGCTGCTGAGCGCCATGCAAGCCTTCAAACCTTGACCGGCGCTCTGGTTTTCCAGAGTGACAGCAGCACGCCGCCAATCAGCAGGCCAATTGTAACGCTTAAAGAAATTTCAGCAGGCACCTTGCCAACGATATCGTGCAGGAATATTTTCGCGCCTATGAAAACCAGTACCAGGGCCAAGGCGTATTTGAGATAGGCGAAGCGGCTTATCATCGCAGCCAATGCAAAATACAGTGCGCGCAAACCGAGTATCGCGAAAATGTTCGACGTATAGACAATGAAGGGGTCCTGCGTGATGGCAAAGATCGCTGGAACACTGTCAACCGCGAACACCAAGTCGGCGCACTCAATCAGAATCAACGCGAGAAACAGCGGCGTCACCCATATTACCCGCCTGCCGGAGCCATCAGGTATACGCACCAGGAAATGCTGACCGTGCAACTCGTCAGTCACGCGTAGATGACTGCGCAGATACTTGACGAAGCGATTGTTTTCCAAGTCGGGCTCATGGTCCAGTCGAGCGAACAGCATTTTCACACCCGTGAATACCAGGAAGGCGCCGAAGCAGTAAAGAATCCAACTGAACTGTGTAATCAGCGCCGCGCCCAGGCCTATCATGATGGCCCTCAATACAATGACACCCATGATCCCCCAGAACAGCACTCGGTGCTGAAATTCTCTGGGAATGGCAAGAAAACTGAAAATGAGGGCAATAACGAACACGTTGTCCATGGACAACGACTTCTCGATCAGAAAGCCAGTCACATAGTCCATGCTTGCGTCGCTGCCTTTCTGAAAATAGACCCAGACTGCAAATAGCAGGCCCATGCTGATGTAGCCAGCAGACAGGAGCAGGCTTTCCTTGACACCGATTTCTCGATTCCCACGATGGAGAACCCCTAGGTCAAGCGCCAGCAGCGTCAACACGACAGCGAAAAATGAAAGCCACAGCCAGAGATCAGTGCCAAGCACGTCTTGGGAGAGATACGTATTAAGGGCAGACATGAGCCCCTCCTATATAGTCGTAGTTTAACAACTATGACTCCGACATGGCGGCTACTTACCGTCAGAGGGGCCCGGCGTCACACCATCAGATTTTATCCAGCGCGAAAATGTTGCAAGGGGGAAAATTTTGCTATTTGTTTCTTCTGTGACTTCAGTTTCCGAACGCCATGACAATGGCACTCAATACCAGACACAAGCTCGCCACGACCGTCAAACGTACCCGCATAGGCATATACCAGCCGGGCATGAAGTTGGCCAGTTTACGGTCTTGCCAAAAGTGCACGGTAAATCCTGAAGCCAGTACCCAACAGCCCCATGACACCGGTAACAACATGGCAACCCAGCCGATCAGGGCTGGCATGACACTCCACACAAGCCGCTGTTGTCGCTCAATAGCAGGCAAGGCTGGCAACGTCATCGCGAAACCCCAATGCAGGGCCCCGACAAAACTCAGTATCACGGCCCCATAGCCAACCAACGCTTCAGCCAGGTTATCTCGATACTCACCGCCAAAACAAACCAGCAGTGCCAGACCCAGAAATGGAAGCAAGCCACCGTAGCCCAGGATCGTAAAGCGGCTCGGAGATAACGTATCGAACACTGAACCCATGGGTGCGCCCTCCTCCACGACTCAAAACCAAACTTCAGGTGTGTCGGCCAATCAGCGTGAGGAATTCATGCCGCGTCGTTGGCGAGTCTCTGAATTCGCCTAGCATGACCGAGGAAATCATCACCGAGTTCTGCTTTTCCACACCACGCATCATCATGCACATGTGCTTGGCTTCGATGACCACCCCAACCCCTGCCGCATCGGTCACTTCCTGCATGGCACAGGCAATCTGCCTGGTCAGGTTTTCCTGGATCTGCAAACGGCGGGCAAACATGTCCACCAAGCGCGCTACTTTGGAAAGCCCTAGTACTCGCCCTGTTGGCAGGTACGCGACATGTGCCTTCCCAATAAACGGCAACATGTGGTGCTCGCATAACGAGTACAGTTCAATGTCGCGAACGACAACCATCTCGTCATTCTGGCTTTCGAACAGCGCCCCGTTGACGATCTCACCCAAGCTCTGGGTATAGCCATTGCATAGGTATTGCATCGCTTTGGCAGCACGCTGAGGCGTATCCAGGAGCCCTTCGCGCTGCGGGTTTTCACCCACGCCAACAAGGATTTCACGGTAGTGTTCGGCTAGCGAATGTGACATTTGGAGGCCTCACCTTTGCAACGTTGCCCGCCATCGGGATGGGGTAACCAGGCCAGACTTGGCCTCAAGCGACAGAACAATTTGTAAAGAACCGAAAGCACTGGACGCAACGGGCGCCACGCCAAGGGTGCTGCCCAAAAACCCAAACCGGCAGCACGCCAGGCCCACAGGGTCGCGTCCAAGCCGGTGACCCACTGCCCGTTCGCGAACCTTGCGTGCAAACAGGACCGTAGTTCCTCAATCGTCAGGCCCAGCGGTGTGGGATCGAACTCATCGCTGTCGATATCAACCAGGATGAGCTTTGCTGCCGTGCAACGCCTGCGCAGAAATGCGACCTCCCTGGCACACAATGGGCAGGCCCCGTCAAAGTAAAGCGTCAGAGGCCACTCGCAATACATGTACAAAACCTCATTCATGTACAGGTTTCTGTACAAGTTAGCTGAAGCAATAAAATACGCAATAGGCAAGGTGGTTGCGACGGCCGCAGAATGCCCTAACTTAGACACCCTTCGAGCGCCAGCGCATTTCCAAGCGCAGCACCCGAAGCCGTGTTGTCGAAGACGCACCATGTAGCCGCACCGGCAGCGTGGCTGCGCCGCAGCCGTGCAGCCAGCTGTTGCAGGTATTGTTGGGAATACTCGCTGCGGTAGATGCGCGGTTCGCCGTGCAGGCGCCAGTAGACCAAGCCTGGCCAGCCCGCGGGTTGTGCGTCGGCGCCAAAACGCGAAGGGCTCGCCGCCACTTGAGCGATATGCAAGTCGACCAGCATCGACTGCGCCGCTTGCCAACTGGCGTGCCTGGGTTCGACCGCCACCGGCCCGGCATGGCGCTGGCGCAGGCGTTCAAAGAAACGCCGGTCCCGGCCATCATCATGGGCCAGCGATGGCGGTAATTGTACGAGCAGGCAGCCAAGGCGGTCACCCAGGTGTTGGCATTGCCCAAGAAACGCATCAAGCGCTGCCTCAAAGCGTTCCAGTTGCAACTCGTGGGTGATGTGCTTGGGTAGCTTCACCGCAAAGCGGAAATCCGCTGGTACAGCGCAAGCCCAACGGGCATAGGTCGCCGGCAGGTGCGGCCGGTAGAACGAGCTGTTGATCTCGACGGCACCCAACCGCGCGGCGTAGCGCTGCAGGTGGCTGCCCTGCTGCGGGAACGCCTCGGCATACTGGCGCGGCAAGCTCCAGCCCGCGCATCCCACGTGGATCATCATGGCACTCCATGGATCGCCGTTGCTGTAATGGAGTCGCCAGGTGCACTTGTCGTTCCATGGACGCTACCCTCGGCGCGCTGGCTCACCTAGCGATCACTCAGCATGCCGCCGTGCGGTTTTTGAAATCCGATCGACCTATGGCGCCGTCAGGGCATCCCATGAAAAGACCGTCATATCAATCCAGTCACCCAGGAGACCCACTGCTCATGAATGACCGCCTGATAGCCCTGTTCACCGAGACTACCTTGTTCGGCATCTCCATACTCAATTGGCTGCTGGCCATGGTGGTGGCCATCGCGACTTTCCTGGTCGCCCGCGCCGCCATTAGCTTCCTGCTGCACCGCATCCGGCGCTGGGCCGAACACGACGGCGTGCTCAGCCATGTGCTGGCCAAGGTGCTGGCCGGCACCAGCAATTCCCTGCTACTGCTCGCGTCCTTGCTGGTAGGCCTGAGCATGCTCGACCTGCCCGAGCGCTGGCTGACACGGGTCAGCAGCCTGTGGTTCGTGGTCGCCGCCCTCCAAATCGGGCTGTGGGCCAACCGCGCCATCGGCCTGGGGCTGGATCGCTACTTCGCGGGTCAACGCACCGATGGTCTTACCCAGGCCAGCGCACTGGCCACCCTGTCGGCGTGGGGGGCGCGGGTGCTGCTGTGGTCGGTGGTGGTACTGGCGATGCTGTCCAACCTGGGCGTCAACATCACTGCGTTCGTCGCCAGCCTCGGCGTCGGCGGTATCGCCGTGGCGCTGGCCGTGCAGAACATACTCGGCGACCTGTTCGCCTCCCTGTCAATCGCCGTGGACAAACCCTTCGAGGTCGGCGACTTCATCGTCATTGGCCCGTTGGCGGGCACCGTTGAACATGTGGGCTTGAAAACCACACGCATCCGCAGCCTGGGTGGCGAGCAGATCGTCATGGCCAACGCCAGCATGATCAGCAGCACGATCCAGAACTACAAACGCCTGCAGGAACGCCGCATTGTGTTTGAGTTTGGCCTGTCCTACGACTCGCCCACCGAGGCAGTGAAAAAAGCCCCTGGCATCGTTGAGGAGGCTATCAAGGCGCAATCGCAGGTGCGCTTCGACCGTGCTCATTTGCGTGGTTTTGGCAAGGAAGCGTTGGAGTTCGAGTGCGTATACATCGTCCAGGACCCAGGCTACAACCTGTACATGGACATTCAGCAGGCGATCAACTTCCACCTGCTCGACCGCTTCTCCAAAGTGGGCGCCAAGTTCGCGGTACCGGTGCGGGCGATCAAGGTCACCGCATTGCCGCAAGAAGCCAACTTGTCGGTGCCAGCGCGCGAGGGCCTGGGCATCAGGGGCGCGTGAGCGCCCACCCCATTCGCCCCCCGTTGCGTGCGCGGGGTCCCAGCCGCCCCTTGAATCGCTTCGAACTTAGAGGCTCCCCAGTACTCGTAGCGTTTAGACACACTGAATGGCAAGGCGAGGTCGACATGAAGATGATCCATGGCACATCACATTTTCGGCCCTATACCTCTGCAGCGGGCGGCTGGGGGTCGGCCCACTCCGTGCTGAATATCCTTTGGCGCGAGCAGGCACTGATCAAAGGCACAACCGCCCTGCTCAAGCTGAACAAGCCCAAGGGTTTCGCCTGCGTGAGCTGTGCCTGGGCCAAGCCAGGCGATCCTCATGCCCTGGAATTTTGCGAGAATGGTGCCAAGGCCACGGCATGGGAATTGACGTCACGACGCACCTCGCCCGATTTCTTCAGGGCCCACTCCTTGACCGAGTTGCGCGGCTGGTCGGACTTCGAGCTGGAGCAGCATGGCCGGTTAACCCACCCAATGCGTTACGACAAGCACACTGATCGCTACCAGGTCGTGACCTGGGAGCAAGCCTATGAAGCCATCGGCGCGCAGTTGCGCGCGCTCAGCCCCGACGAAGTCGTTTTTTATGCATCAGGGCGCGCATCGCTGGAAACATCGTTCATCTACCAGTTGTTCGCCCGTGCCTATGGCACGAACAATCTTCCCGACAGTTCCAACATGTGCCACGAAAGCACCTCGGTTGGCCTGCAGGAAAGCATCGGGGTCCCGGTTGGCACGGTCTCACTGGCCGATTTCGAGCATACCGACTGCATTCTGTTCTTCGGGCAAAACGTAGGCAGCAACAGCCCGCGCATGCTTCACCCGCTTCAGGAGGTGCGCAAGCGCAACGTCCCGATCATCACCTTCAACCCGATCCGGGAACGTGGTCTGGAGCGCTTTGTAAACCCCCAGTCCCCCACTGAAATGCTCGGTCCGCAATCCACAGTCATCAGCACTCAATACCACCAAGTGGCCATCGGCGGTGACACCGCTGCCGTCATGGGGGTGGCCAAGGCGCTTCTGGAAATGGAGGAAAGGGCCAACAGCAACGGCGAGCCGCCAGTGCTCGATCACGATTTTCTCGCACAACATACGGACGGCCTGGGCCAGTTCATGGAACGTGTGCAGCAATACACATGGGCTGAACTGGAGCGACGGTCCGGCCTGAACCGAAGCGCGATGGAGGCCACGGCCACCGTTTATGCGCGCAGCGAGAAAGTGATGATCGTCTATGGCATGGGCATGACCCAGCATCGGCACGGGGTAGCCAACGTGCAGATGCTGGTCAATCTGCTATTGCTGCGCGGGAATATCGGTAAACCGGGGGCCGGTATCTGCCCGGTCAGAGGGCACTCGAACGTACAGGGCCAACGCACGGTAGGCATCACCGAGGACCCTGCGAAAGTACCCGGGGAGAAGATCGAGTCGCTGTTCGGCTTCAAGATTCCGGAGCACAAGGGCCTGGCGACGGTCGACACCTGCGAGGGCGTTCTCAATGGCAGTGTGAAGGGGTTCATCGGGCTTGGCGGTAACTTTCTGCGGGCCGTGCCCGATACCAGCCGGGTGGAGCCCGCCTGGGCCCAGCTCAGCCTCAGTGTACAGATCGCGACCAAGCTCAATCGCACCCACCTGGTCCCTGGTGAAAGCACCTGGCTGCTGCCCTGCCTGGGCAGGATCGAGATCGACCGGCAGCTTGGCATCGAACAAACCTATACCACTGAAGACAGCACCGGCTGCATCCGCGCCTGGCGCGGCCACGCCGAACCCGCAGGAGAGCAGCTGCGCTCGGAGTTGGCGATCATCGCAGAGTTGGCCCTGGCGACGCTGGGCGACACGGTCGACATTCCCTGGGCACACTGGAAGCACGACTATGCCCTGGTTCGTGAAGCCATCAGCAAGGTTTATCCAAGTATTTTCCATGACTTCGAGACGCGGATGTGGGAGCACGGCGGGTTCCATCGCCCGCTGGGCGTGTCACAGCGGCAATGGGCTACGCCTTCAGGGAAAGCGCAGTTCATTACCCCAGGCACGCTGGATGAAGACGACGACGTGCTGACGGGCGAAGCCGGCCGTGATGTCCTGCAACTGATGACGTTGCGCAGCAATGACCAGTTCAATACCACCGTGTACGGTTACGACGATCGTTTCAGGGGCGTAAAGGGCACGCGCAAAGTGGTGTTCCTCAACCGCAACGATATCGTCCGCCTGGGCTTCGTGCCGGGGGGCTGGGTTCGCTTGCGTACAGCTGTGGAACCGACGGTTCGCCGCGAGGCAGGCCCTTTTCAGATTATCGCCTATGACATACCGGTGGGCTGCGCCGCCGCTTACTACCCCGAGGCCAATGCGCTCGTGCCCCTGTGGCACTATGCCAAGCGAAGCAAAGTGCCCGCCGCGAAATCGGTGCCTGTCGTGCTCTTGCATGCTCGGCCCGATGCTGAAGATCTGGCACACGCCGTACCCACAACAGATCAGGTCGTGTAGCACGCTTGAAACCGGCCCCCAGTAGCCAGGGGGCTGAAACGATGGTCATCCGTGACCCGCTGCTGCTCACAACGAGCCTGACCATGCCTCAACCAGCAAGCTGACTGCCGCGACCGTTATCAAAGGACAATGTACTGGTTCCGGCTGCGTACCCCGGCATGCGGCCCCTCCACAAGGTGCACGAAACGCCCGCCCACCTGGTCGATGGGCAGGCAGTCATCGACATCCAGCACTGCATCGTTGTGTGCTTGCGACCAGTGCGCCATGGCCTGTTTCTTGCCTTTTGCCATGGCCTCCCGTTTGTCCCTGGCGACCACCAGCAGATAATCGTGCGCCTCGCCAAAGGCCTGGGCGTCGTACCCGCCCAGGTTGATGAAGTAGAGCCGCAGGGATTCAGGCGACGGCGCCAGCGGGCTGAGCTCGACGCGCCAGTTGTCAACCCCATCGACGGCCATCCAGGCATCGACGTGCACGCCTTTGGGGCTGCCAAACCAACCGTCCCGCAGTTGCGGGTATGCCTGCTCCAGCGTATCCGCGGCCGCAAACACAATGTCGTGAACCTCAATCTTTGCCTGGGGGTGTTTGCCCCCAAGCAGCACCACGAACAGCATCGGGTCATCCACCTTGGTAAAGTCCGCCGAGCGCCAGAAGTACCCCCGCAAGCGCGAGGCTCAGTTCAGGCGATAATGCTCTGCTATCGAGACGAACTCTAACCCACGACCTGCCTTGGCAGGAACCACCTGGGCAAGCGCCGGGCTCAACCTGCCGCTCACCACAGCGCGATTTGATAACCGATGATCAAGCGGTTCTCGTCCACGTCCGTCGTCAACCCGTTGCTTGAACGCAGCGTTGCATTCTTCCAACGCACGCTCACGTTCTTGAGTGGGCCGGATTGAACGACATAGAAAATATCGGTATCCCGTTCCCATTCATGACCATCAGTGACCCCCGCCTGCTCGACACTGCGGCCTTGTACATAGCGGGTCATGAAGTTCAGCCCTGGAATACCCATGGCCGCAAAGTTGTAGGTATACCTGAGCTGCCACGCCCGGGTGTTCTGCTTGGTGAAGGAGTTGGCAGTGACGAGGTTCATCGAATAAGGGTCGGTGCCTGCCAGGAACGGGAAGTTGCCGTCACCCGACAGTTTTTGCCAGCCGGCGCTGAAACCGTGGCCCTTCGTTTCGAGCGTGACCATGCCGTTGAGGAAATCATTGGCGATACCACCCACCACTGCGCGGCCGTCATCGTCACTGCGGAAATACCGCAGATCCGTCAGGAGCTTCGTCCCCGGGGCGATCTGCGCACTGTGTGTCAGGCCAACGAAATGTTGGGAGTAGGCGTCGTTCAACCGGCCGTAGTAATAGCTGACGGCGGCGGCATCGGTCACATTGTAGGAGCCACCTGCGAAGTCGAAATCACCCGCGCTGACGCCATTGTAGGCATAGGCCATTTTCTGATCGTTGGTGGAGTCTCGCAAGTTGACCCGGCTCAACTGGCCGGCAGTGAAATTCAACTTGTCGATATCTTTGGAGGTGATCATTGCACCGGTGTATCGCGTCGCCAGAAGTCTCGTGTCGTTGTAGAGAACGACCGGCAAACTCGGTTGCAGCGATCCCACCGACAACTGGGACTTGGCGAATCTCAGTTTTGCAGTCACCCCAGCTTCGGACCATTCGTTTTCCTTTTTGCCGTCGCTACCGAGAACGAGCAGGCCCGTGGTGCTGCCGGGTTGACCGCCATCGAGGCGCACCCCCATTTGCGCGATGGCTTCAAGGCCAAAGCCCACCGTGCCTTCGGTGAACCCCGAGTTCACCCGCAAGGTGAACCCCTGCCCCCAGTCCTGCATGGGGTCGGCACTACCGGCGTTGCGCAAGTCGCGGTTGACGTACATATTGCGCAGGTCAATCGTGCCGTGGCTGTCTTCGATGAAGTTTGCTCTGGCGCCGGGCGCATAGAGTGAAATTGCGCCCAAGCAGACGAACACTTTGGTTGTAACGTTCAAGGTCATTTTCATTGTTTTTATTATCGGAATACGGGTGACCGACTGGCAGAACGGCCAAGGAAATTAAGCGTCTGTGGTATTTCACCCAAGGCGACTAGCCCACCGACAAGCCAGAGCCTGATGCTAGCGAGGGCCTACACAGGGCGGTAGCCGATTAACGTAGGCACTATCCAATTCCGGCGGATTTATAACGGTCATCCGAGCAGGCGGCCCGTCTACGAGGCGGGTGCCACAAATCCGCTGGAATCGGATAGCGCGTGCCTTAATCGGCTAACGGCAGTGAGCCCGCATGGGTAGCCTATGAGCGTTCAGTCAGCCTCTTGCAGGCGCTGAACCTTGCGACCAATCACTACAACAATAAGAGCATCTTCATGAATTGCTTATCCTCTCTCGGCGCCCTCGCGCTGCTCGTTGCGGGTGTCAGCCAAGCCGTTGCGGCGCCTGCACCTACTGCGGCGCCCAAACAACCGAACATTCTGCTGGTGGTTGCCGATGACCTCGGCTTTTCCGACTTGTCCGCGCTGGGGAGTGAGATCCAGACGCCGAACCTGGACAGGTTGCTGGCTGATGGCCGCCTGATGCTCGACTTCCATGCCGCGCCCAGTTGCTCGCCAACCCGCGCCATGTTGATGTCGGGCAACGACCCGCACCTGGCCGGCCTGGGCATGATGGCGGAAGTCCACAAGCGCTTGCCAGCCGATGCCGTAGTGCGCCCTGGCTATGAAGGCGTACTCGGCACCAACGTTGCCACCCTTGCCGAGCTGCTGCACGACGCCGGCTACCGCACCTACATGGCTGGCAAATGGCACCTTGGAATGGAGCCTGCCCAGCAACCGCAAAATCGTGGTTTCGACCAGGCCTACGTGCTGTTGGAAGGCGGTGCCGCACATTTCAAGCAAGCCAACATGGGGCAGTTGCCCAATTACAGCACGACCTACCGGCACAATGGCGAGCCGGTCGAGCTACCTGACAACTTTTACTCCACAACCTGGTACACCGACCGCCTGATCGATGTCATCGACCAAGGCAAGGCCAGCAACAAGCCGTTCTTTGCCTTTGCTGCCTACACCGCACCGCATTGGCCGCTGCAGGCACCGGACCGCTACCTGGCACAGTACCGCGGGCGTTACGACCAAGGCTATGAAGTGATCGCCCATGAGCGCCTGGCGCGTCAACGCAAGGCAGGCTTGATCCCGGCTGACTTCCCGCTGCAGGCCCAACTGGAGGGCGTGCCGAGCTGGGCATCGCTGAGCGATGAGCAAAAGCGCCAGTCGGC
Organism: Pseudomonas sp. MB-090624; assembly: GCF_003205245.1. Classification (NCBI taxonomy): domain Bacteria; kingdom Pseudomonadati; phylum Pseudomonadota; class Gammaproteobacteria; order Pseudomonadales; family Pseudomonadaceae; genus Pseudomonas; species Pseudomonas sp. MB-090624. The sequence continues at coordinate 96,703 of NZ_QJRK01000005.1, forward strand.
ACGCACCATGGAGGTCTATGCCGCCATGGTCTCGGCGCTCGACGCCGAAGTAGGTCGCCTGGTAGAACACCTTCGCAAGACCGGCGAGCTGGACAACACGCTGGTCATGTTCATGTCCGACAATGGGCCGGAGAACGCCACGCGCGTCGATGCCGATTGGATCAAGGCCAATTTCGACAATCGCCTCGATAACTATGGCCGCCCCAACTCGTTCCTGATGATTGGCTCAGCCTGGGCGCAAGTCAGCGCCCTGCCCAGCCGCCGTTACAAGATGACCACCTACCAGGGCGGTATCCGCGTGCCCGCGTTCGTCTATTACCCCGCTACGATCAAGGCCGGGCGCAGCGAGCAACTGGCCAGTGTCCGTGACATCATGCCGACGTTGCTGCAGTTGGCCGGCGCGCCGATGCCTGGCATCAAATACCGCGACCGCGATATCGTGCCGCCTCAGGGCACCTCGGCGCTGGACTACCTGCAAGGCAAAGACACGCGGATCCATGCCAGTGACGAAGCATTGGGCTGGGAAATCAACGGCAATGCTTCGTTGCGCAAAGGCCCGATGAAGTTGCTGTGGGATGCCACCGATGGCAAACCGACCTGGCACCTTTACGACTTGCGCAAGGACCCAGGTGAGCACAATGATATCGCTGCCAGCCAGCCTGAGCAGGTAGCGCAGATGCTGCGTGACTGGAAGGCCTACGCCCAGCGCAGCAACATCGCCATCGATGCCGAGGGGCGCCCAGTCAGCCCGGCCTTGGCCAAGCGGCCATGATTGCACGGGTTGCGGGCTTCGCGGCAATCGCCGCCAGCGTGTTCGCTGGCGCGTATGCTACGTGGCCTGAAGCGCCAGCGCCGGTCCTGTTGTGTACCGACTACGACGGCTTGCCTGCCCAACGCCAAGGACCGTGGCGCGAGGGTATGGTGCGCCTGCCGGGGGGCGAATTCAGCTTTGGTTCCGATCGCTTCTACGATGAAGAAGGCCCGCCGCACAAGGCGCAGGTGTCGCGCTTCTGGATAGACGTTCACCCGGTCACCAATGCGCAGTTCGCCCGTTTCGTGGAGGCTACGGGTTACGTAACCTACCCCGAGCGCGGGATCACGGCGAAAGACGCGGGCGACCTGCCCGCGCATCTGCGCGTGCCGGGTGCGATGGTGTTTCAGCAAGGGCCAGGGGTGCTCGAGCCGGGCTGGCAATTCGTGCCGGGCGCAAGCTGGCAGCACCCCCAGGGGCCAGCCAGCAGTGTGCAGGGTTTGGGCAACCACCCGGTTGTGCAAGTCACGCTGGCAGATGCTCAGGCCTACGCCCGCTGGGCCGGCCGCCAGCTGCCAACCGAAGCGCAACTGGAGTACGCCATGCGTGGCGGCCTGGACGATGCCGACTTCAGTTGGGGGCGCACCGAACTGCCTGATGGCAAGGTCATGGCCAATACCTGGCAGGGGCAGTTCCCTTACCGTAACACCGCGAAGGACGGCTTCACCGGCACCTCGCCCGTGGGTTGCTACCCTGCCAATGGCTTTGGTCTGTTCGATGCCGGGGGGAACGTCTGGGAACTGACGCGCAGCGGTTACCGGCCGGGCCACGACGCCCAGCGCGACGCCGAGCCGGACCCACCCGGCCCGGCCATCGCCGACAGTTACGACCCGGCCGACCCAGGGGTGCCGGTGGCGGTGATCAAAGGCGGGTCACACCTGTGCTCGGCAGACGTCTGCATGCGCTATCGGCCATCGGCACGCCAGCCGCAGCCGGTGTTCATGGCCACCTCCCACGTCGGCTTCAGAACGGTTCGGCGCTGAACGCTGGCACCGTTCGCGGCCCTGGCGGCGCGGTGAAAGGCCTTCACGGCTGCGCCACCAGCCGGTCGTACCAGGCAGCATAAGGGGTGTTGGTAGCCTTGTAGCGGTTGTAATCAGGGCTACCGTCATCCCACCACACCGGCCCACGCTCGCCTAATGCAACCTTGGCATCATTGACCGCTGCCCTGGCCCGCTTCAAAGCGGCTGCATCGTCGCAGGCTTTTGCCTGCTTCACGGCCCGCCGCGCCTCCATCAACGCGCCCACCAGGTGCTGGCGCGCTTCGTCTGCAAGCGCAGGGTTGCTGCAGCGCCAGAGCTGGCCGTTGACGACGAAATAGCGCCCGTCCGGCGTGCGTGGGTATTTGGCGCCGGTCTGCGACCGGCTCATTTACCCGCCCGCAAAAAATCAGCCCACTTGCGCACCAGATAATTATGCTCATCCATCACCGAGTTCCAGACCCTGATACGGCCCACACGCTCGGCGTAGGCGCCCCCTTCGCGTAGCTGCCCAGGCTCGATCAGCGGTTCGCCATCACTGCCCAGCAACTGCTCGCGGGCTGGCTTGCCCTCGTACCAGTAATCCCACTCAGCCGCCGACAGGTGATCTCGCGCGCGCAGTGGATTGGAAATGTAGAACCCTTGCCGGGCCATCATCGCGCCTGGCCAACCTGCCAACCACCAGTTCAGGTAGGCATAGGCCGCATCCTTCACCCCACCCTCAACGGCACGGGACAACGACAGGCCACCAAACCAGCCACGATAACCCTCCCTGGGCACGGCCTGGCGGTACTGAATGCCTTCGCGGTGCAGCTGCATCAAGGCAGGCGACCAGACACTCTCGATGTGCACCTTGGGGCCCAGCATCAGCTTGCCTGCGTCGCGGTCAGCAGACCAGAACGCGGCGAAATGGCCTTGGCGCTGGAGCTTGATGAGCACTGCCGCAAGCTGGTCGATCTCGTCCAGGCGCAGGTTCGCGATCACATCGAACGTGGCCAACCCCTTGGCCTGCACCGCCAGTGCCGCGTCCAGCGCCCCGATGGCTGCATCGCTCTGCAACGCCACATGCCCACACCAGTTGGGGTCAACCAACCAGGACCAGCTCTCGTTCTCGATACCGAACCCCGGCGGCAGAAGGTCCGGCCTGTAGGCAAAGCTGTCCGCGTTGTGGGTCAGCGGCAGCATGCTGATCCAGTCTGTCGGGCGGTTGGCCAGGGTCCGGTCATGCTGAACATACAGCCGGTCGCAGGGCAGGCTGCCGCCGGCCAGCTCATCCCCAGCGTGCAGCCGGCCCCGCTTGGGCAGGTCGTTGATCTCGTCCCACAAGGCGACCCGGCGGATGTCGATGGGCTGGATGGCGCCGGCCGGCCATACAAAATCCATGCTATGGAACCATTGGTCGTACAGGTCATAGCGTTCAGGGTGCATCAACGCAATGCGTTGAACCGTCTGCACGTCGTGGATCTGGTACTCGATGCGAATGCCCAGTTCTTTTTCCGCGCGCAAGCGAATGGGCTCCAGCAGCGTGACCGATGTGCCCAATACCCGCAACGTGACCGGGCCATTCATGCCGCACGCCCCAGGCGCTGCAAAAAAGCCTGGAACGAGCGGCGCAGCAGCTGGGTATCCAGATCGCGCACGATGATCACCAGGCGCGAGCGCCGCGCCTGCCCTGGCCACTGGCGAAGATGCACAGGCGGATGCAGGCAGTGCTGTACGCCGTGAATGACGATAGGTTGTTCAGCATCGATCACATTCAAGATCCCTTTGACCCGCAGAATTCGGTCTCCGTGGCATCTTAGCAGCATCGACAACCAAACCCCGAAGGCAAGCCAGTCCAGCGGTGTGTCGTACTCCAGTGCACACACCTGGGCGCCGCCGTGGTGCGGCTGCCGGGTGGGCGCAAACAGCAGCCACCTGGCGACCTCCTCATCGGGCTCCAGGCTTCTCAGCCCCTCGCCCAGAAGCTGCTCATCGCCCTGCCCGACCGTGCTCGCCAACGCGATGGATGCCGTTGGGTTGAGGGCTTGCAAGTGTGCCAGCAACGGGTCGAGCACCGCAGCGCTTACCAGGTCTGCCTTGCTCACCAGCAGCCGATCGGCAGCCGTGACCTGGCCCAGCCACTCGGGGTGAATCCGCTCCTGAAGCATGGCGTGCTGGGCGTCGACCACCGTCACCATCAGGCCCACGTGATAGCGGCCGCGCAGTTGTGGGTCTCGCTGCAGCGTGGCAAGAATGGGCGCGGGGTCGGCCAGGCCTGTGGTTTCCAGGAGCACGCGGCGAAAAGCCGGAACCTCCCCGCGCGCACGCTTGCCGTGAAGGTCGATCAGCGCTTGCTTCAGATCCCCCCTTACCGAACAGCAGACACATCCACTCGGCAGCAACACCGTGTCGGGGGCAACTTCCTGCACCAGCACGTCATCGATCCCCACCTCCCCATACTCGTTGATGAGCACCGCCGTATCGCCCATGTCGGCATTGGCCAGCACTCGCTTGAGCAAGGTGGTTTTGCCACTGCCCAGAAAACCCGTCAGCACATTGATCTGCAGGCTCATGCCGACGCCTCCAGGTGATCGAGGATTCGCGGATCCAGGGGGTCAAGGGTGCGCCCCAGTATGCTTTCGGCGGTCTGCCAGAGCTGATCCAGGCCCGCGGCAACACCTTGCTTGCCGGTAGGGCCTTGCACCAGATACGACGCACCCTGCACGTCACTGACCTTGAGCCTGAAGGGTGCTACCACCTGATTGATCGCGGCGATGCGCCGCAAGCGCTCGCGGCGGCCGGGAAGGCTCGTGTCCAGCGGGTCGCTCCAGTGGGCGTCCTCACCGATCAGGCCGCAAAGTCCACACATGGCTCACCTCAAGGCATTACATCGCCGGAATTGGGGTTAAGGGTTTGCCCGACGAACAGGTTGCCGCCAGGCTCGCTCGCCAACAGCACGGCGATCGGTGCCACTTCTTCAGCCTTGCCGAAGCGGCCCAACGGCAGCTCCTTGGCCTTGGCAACCTTCCACGCCTGGCTGATCCCCTCCACCAGCGGGGTTTCAATCGGCCCTGGCGCCACGCAGTTGACCAGTACGTTGTCCTTGCTCACCTCCAGTGCCAGCGACTTGCTGAAACCGATCACGCCGGCTTTGGCTGCCGCATAGTGCGCCAGTTGTGCACCGCCCTTGATCCCCAGCTGGGAGGCGATGTTGATGATGCGCCCCCACTGCTGCGCCAGCATGTACGGCAGCGCGCGCTGGCTTGCGACGAACACGCTGGTCAGGTCCACCCGCAGCATTTCATCCCACATTTCCTGGGTCAGGTCCACGCAGGGGGCCTGGGTCAGCATGCCGGCATTGTTGACCAGCACGTCGATGCCCCCCAGCGCTGCCACGCAAGCATCTACACCGGCTTGCGCACCCTCCCGGCTGCCCACATCAGCGACAGATTCGATCACCTGCGCGCCGCGGTCGCGGCATTGGTTCGCGACCAGCGCCAGGCGCTGGGGGTCGCGGTCACACAACACGAGCAGCGCGCCCGCATCGGCGTAGGCATGGGCGATGGCCGCGCCGATGCCACTCCCTGCGCCGGTGATGACGGCGCGGCGGTTCTGCAATGGTTTCATGCTTGTTCTCCTCGCGGCCGCAAGGCGAGCTTGCGGCGCAGCAATTTCCTATTCAGGCCAGCGCACCGTAAGGCCGCCATCGATCACGATGCTCTGGCCGGTGATGTAGCTCGACGCAGGGCCGGTCAGGAAGCAGACCAGGTCGGCAACCTCGCTGGCGCGCCCTACGCGCCCCAACGGGATCGCCTTGCCCGCCTTGGCCAGGCCGTCGGCGCCCAGCGAATTTTTGCTGTCCAGCGATTGCGGGGTTTCGATCAGGCCGGGAATGATGGTGTTGCAACGGATGCCCCTGGGGGCAAATTCCACCGCCAGGGAGCGGCACAACCCGGGCACCCCAGCCTTGGCCGCTGCGTAATGCGCGTGGTCCTGCCAGCCATACACGCCACCGGCAATCGACGAAATGGCCACCAGTGCGCCGCCTTCCCCGATGTGGCGGCTTGCGCTTCGGAAGGTGCGCATCACACCGGTAAGGTCGACGTTGAGCATTTCATTCCATTGCTCGTCAGACATTTCCAGCAGCGGCGCCCGGCGCAAAAGCCCGGCGTTGGCCACGGCATAATCGAGCCGACCGAAGCGCTCGACTGCCGCGGCGGCGATAGCATCCAGTGACGCGCTGTCGGTAACGTCCATCGCCATCATCGAACATTTGCCGCCGGCCTGGGCGACCAACTGCTCCGTTTCAGCGGGGTCATGCGGGTCGGCGGGCAGGTAGCCGCCCATCACCCGCACACCCATCCGGGCGTACGCGACGGCGACCGCCTGGCCAATGCCACTGGCAGCCCCAGTGACCAACGCTACGGGTCGAGACATGTGTGCAACTCCTGGTTATTTGACTGAAAGAGGTTCGACATGCCGGGCGGCAAGCATGATCAAGCCCGACAGGAAGCAAGGCAGCGCGCCGAACCAGAGCGCCGCGCTGTGCCATTCACCGCCAGTGGACAACACGCTGGTAATCCCCAGCCCGGCGACGATGGCGCCGATCGGCCCCATGGCATGCACGATGGCGCCGCCTGTGGCACGGATACTGGTGGGGAAGCTCTCGCCCATGAAAAACAACATGGCGGAGTAAGGGCCGGTCAGGAAGAACAGGCCAAGGCTGTAGAAAGCGATGACCGTGACCAGGTCGCTGGGGCCCTGGATCATGGCGAAGAACGCCAGGCCGCCACACATCCAGCCCAGCGCTACGGTATTGCGCCGGCCAATCCGGTCACCCAGCCAACCGTGAACCAGGTAGCCGATGAAGCCCACCAGGTTGGACAACACCAGGATCCACAAGGAGTTCTCGAACGACAGCTTGTGAACACTCACGATCACCGAGGTGCCCAGCACGCTGAACACCTGGATAGCCGACCAGTTAAGCAGGATCGCCAGGCTCAAGACCACGGTCGGTCGCAGGGCCGCCCCACGGAAAGCAGCAGCAACACCGGCTTTGGCGTGCTCGTCGTAGTCGACGTTGTACTCGCGCGCCAGGCTGCGCGCGGCAGGTTCGTCGCCCGCTTTGCGCAATTGGTGGATGCGCTGATGCACCTGGAACTGGGGGCTTTCCTTGAGCTTGCGCGCCAGGATGGCAACTACCAGCGCAGGTACAGCGGCGAAGATGAAGCAACCCTGCCAGCCAATGTGCGGCAGCAACAATGCCGTCAGGCCTGCTGCGATCAACGCCCCAACCGGCCAGCCGCTTTGTACCAGGCTGTAGACGAAGCCGCGGCGCTTGATCAGTTTCGGGTCGGTCGACGCTGCGTACACCTCGGTCAGGTAGGTAGCGTTGACCCCTTCCTCGGCGTAACCCAGCCCTGCCACCGAACGCACGGCAATCAACGGCCCCTTGCCCATGCCGGCACACACCGCTGTCAGCGCAGAGCACAGTGCGGTGCCGCCAATGGTGAAGATGATCCCGCCACGGCGCCCGATCTTGTCCACCAGCGGCCCGACAATGAAGGCCACGACAGCGCCGCCGACCGCTACCCACGTGGCAATTTCCGCCTGTTCAGCTTCACTCCAGGTGAAATGCCCGCCCATGACCGGCAGCAGGGTGCCGAACAAGATGAAATCGTAAACTGCAAAAACCCAGGCGAAGAAAGCAATCCAGGTTGCGTATCTGACATCTCTGGATTCCAGCTGTACCGGTTTCCAGGTACCAGGCTCGGTCACAGGAGCCGTGGTGGTGGCTTGCGTAGTGGTCATATCGGCGCTTCTCTTGTTTTGGATCCGCTTGAAAACGTGCTAACCGAAGCAGTGGCTCAACGCTTGCGCGGTTGGCGCCGGATAAAGTCGTCGGCGATTTCGTCCATGGTGACGAACTTCACACCTGGGTGGCTTTTCATGTGCTCGATAAGCCGCTCGAGCATGAGCAGCACCTGAGGCCGGCCGGACACATCGGGGTGAATGGTGATGGGGAATACCGCGTAGTCATTCTCCCGGTAGACCCAGTCGAACTGATCACGCCACATCTCTTCAAGGTGGCGCGGGTTGACGAAGCCGTGGCTGTTGGGCGATTTCTTGATGAACATCATCGGCGGCAAGTCATCGAGGTACCAGTTGGCCGGGATCTCGACCAGATCGGTCTCTTCACCGCGCACCAAGGGCTTCATCCAGGTATCGGGGTGCTGGCTGTAATCGATTTTGCTCCAGCTGTCCTTCACTCGAACGTAGTAAGGGTGGAAATCGTTGTGCATCAGGCTGTGGTCGTACTTGATGCCCTTCTTCAGCAGCAGTTCGTTGGTAACGTTGCTGAACTCCCACCACGGCGCCACATAGCCCGTGGGCCGCTTGCCGGCCAACCGGGTGATGATTTCAATCGACTTGTCCAGAACGATTTCTTCCTGTTCCGGCGTCATCGCGATCGGGTTCTCATGGCTGTACCCATGAATGCCCACTTCATGCCCCGCTTCAACCACCGCCTTCATCTGCTCGGGGAAAGTCTCCACCGAATGGCCCGGGATGAACCAGGTTGTGCGCAGGTCATATTGCTTGAACAGCTTGAGAAGGCGCGGCGCGCCCACTTCGCCGGCAAACAGACCGCGCGAGATATCGTCGGGCGAGTCCTCACCCCCGTAGGAGCCCAGCCAACCGGCTACCGCGTCCACGTCAACGCCAATCGATACAAAAATTTCTTTTGTCATTATCTCGACCTCTTGGTTATTCAATTGATTGCAGGCGCGCCGCTGCCTGCCCGGTGGGCTGGCTCAAAGCCCAGCGCGCACGTAGGGTTCGATCGCCAATGCAGCTCGCAGCAGGGCCTTGTCATTACCACTCGAACTCGAAAGCAGCAGGCTGGTAGGTAGTCCTGCCTCCCCCTTGCCGCTTGGCAACGCAACGCTTGGCATGTCCAACATGCTGCCCGGCATGGTCAGCCGCAGCGTTGCCAGGTTGGTAGCAACGAACAGCTCTGCGTCCTCTTCCAGCGGTGCCAGCAGTGGCGCCACATGGCCGACGGTCGGGGTTACCAGGAAGGCCCCGTCCAGCTCGTGCGCGATCTGTGCTTTCAGTGCTTCGGCAGCCTGGTACAGCAGCACTTGCTTGCTGGCTGGGTAGGCACGGGCGCCCTCGAGCCGCTTGCGCACCCGGGGGTCCAGTTGCTCGGCCTGCGGGCTGTCGAGCAGCCCTTGGTAAAGGGCAAATGCCTCTGCGCCGCCCAGCCAACCGATTTGCTCGATCACCTCCAGTGCTTGCTGGAAGGCCGGGACAGCTTTGTGCTCGACCACCGCGCCGGCTGCAGCCAGCCGCTCCAGTGCGGCAACAAGGTTGGCCCTGACCTCTGGCTGAATGCGTGCGTCACCCAGCAGCTGCGCATCCACGCAAAGCTTGAGCCCGGCGATGGGCAGGGCAACGGAGTCTAGCGGCATGCCAAGCCGGTCGCCCAGCAGCAGGTTGTCGAGGACGATGGCATCGCGCACGCTACGGGTAATGGGCCCCAGCGAGTCGAGTGACCGTGCCAGGGGGGTGACCCCTTCGAATGAGTACCGCTTGGCACTGCTGCGGTAACCGACCAAACCATTGAACGCCGCCGGCACCCGGATGGAGCCGGCAGTGTCGGTCGACATGGCGATAGGGGCCACACCTTGGGCCACCGCTATTGCCGACCCCGATGACGAGCCACCCGGCGCGCGTGCGGCACCGGCGAACTCCGGGTTGGTTGGCGTGCCGAAATGGGGGTTGAGGCCCAGCCCCGAATACGCCAGCTCACTGAGGTTGGTCTTTGCCACGCTGACCATGCCCGCCCGGCTGAGCGCCGTGGCCAGTGCGCAATCACGCGGCGCCGGTTGCGCGTGCAAGCGCACCTTCGCGCCTGCAGTGGTGATGTGGTCGGCCAGGTCGTACAGGTCTTTCCAGACGACCGGTACCCCATCGAAGGCAGACAACGGTTGCCCGGCTTGCCAGCGGCACTTGGCCGCAGCCGCTTCGCGCAGCGCCCGCGCCTCGCACAGGGTGATGAATGCAGCCGGCACCTGCTGAGCGCTCACCAGTGCCGCTTCCATCGCAGTGACAGGGTCGTGGGTTCCCGCGGCAAACTGCCCGGCCAGGGAAAGCGCATCGGCACGCATGGCAAAACCTCTTAAATGTACATTTGTGTAATACGTACATTTAGACAAGCATGCGTCGTGCCAACCTTGTGCAGCGATTCATAGAAATGCCGCGGATCCGTGTCGGCCAAGGGCTGGCGATGGCCGGTGATAGCCAAGCAAGGTCAAACCTCTTAAATGTATGTTTTACTGGATGATACATTTTGGGGTGTTCGGTAACAGCCTGCCCCAAAACCGTTCACAGCGGTGTCACCGGCGACCGGTCACATCTTGCTTCGCTTGTGCGAAACTGGCCTCCCACGCTTCATGAGAACCCTCTGATGTCTGCTACCCAGCCCCTTGAAGACCGCCCGGCCTCTCGTTACGAGATCATACGTAACACCCTGCGCGAGGCGATTCTGGGTGGGCAGACGGCGCCAGGGCTGGTGCTGGTGGAGGGGCCTTTGGCAGAACTGTTCGGCACCAGCCGGGTACCGGTTCGCCAGGCCCTGAACCTGCTGCATGAGGAAGGGCTGATCCGCCGCTTCGAGGGCCGGGGCTTTCTCGTCGACCCCCAGGGCACCAGCGAAACCCCGTTGCGCGTACCGCTCACGCGCAAGCTCCTGGGGCTGGAGCCACAAGAAGACCTGATCGATTACCGCCCGGTAGGTGAGCGTATTTACGACCACCTTGCCCAGACGGTTGTGCGGTTCATGGTCTTTGGTCATTACCGAATCGATGAGCAGAGTGCCGCCGAAGAACTCAACGTCAGCCGGAATGTCGTCAGGGAAGCGTTGATGCGATTGCGCGACAAAGGGCTGGTGGAAAAAGAGCCATACTCGCAATGGCTCGCCGGCCCGCTGACGGCCCAGGCGGTCAAGCACGATTACGAGCTACGGATGCTGCTGGAGCCGGATGCCCTGCGCCAAGGCGTCGAGCATGTCAGCCGCAGTGATCTTGAAGCGATGCTGCACCGCGTAGTCAGTGCGCAGGCCGCCGGCCGTGATGTGAAGCGCGCCGACATCGAACAACTCGAGCAGGACCTGCATGTGGCCTGCATCGCCGGCGTGGCCAATACCCGCATGGCAGCAGTCATTCGCCAATGTCAGATCCCCATGAATGTCGGCCGGGTCTTGCACGAAGCCCTGCAGTCCAGCAATGACGAAGCCATGCTGGTGGAGCACCGCCTGGTCTTCGAAGCCTTGCTGTACGGCACCGTCGACACTGCCTGTTCATGCCTGCGTGACCACCTGTGCAAGGCCCGCGAACGGACCTTGCAGCGGCTCAAGGTGCTGTCGGTGCTGCCCGAACCTGACGCGCCGGGCTATCTGCAAAGGCTGACCTGAGGCGTCGGCGGGCCTGCACCCTCCCCGCGTTAAAAAGCGTACCGGGTGCTGAACATGACATTGCGTGGCTCACCGTAGTAGCCGGTGAAGAAGGTCGGGTCCAGGGCGCTGAAATACTGCTTGTCGAACACGTTGTTGACGTTGACAGAAGCGCTCAGCTGCCGGGTGATGTCATAACGCGCCATCACGTTGAACACGGCATACTGTTCCTGCGTTGCCTTGCCCTGGCTCGTCGTCAGGCTCATGCCACTTTGCCAGTTCAGGCCCCCGCCGATGGTCAATGGGTTCAGGTCCCCTTGAAGACGGTAGGTCGTCCAGAGCTTTATCAGGTTAGCCGGTGCTTCGGTTCTGATGCGCTCATGGTCGGCATCCTTGGTAACGCTATGGCTGTAGCTTGCGCTGACATTCCAGTCCGGGAGCACTTCGCCAAAGATTTCCATGTCGATACCGCGCGTTTTCGCGCCGGCCACCGCGCGGTAGGCCGACTCGCGCACCGTGCCTTCCACGGTTTCGCCCGTGGGAACCCCCAGGTTGTCCTGTTTTATTTCATAAAGGGCAATGGCCGTGTTGACGCGGCCGTCGAAGAACTCGCTTTTCAGGCCAACTTCGTAGTTGTCCCCTTCCCTCGGCTCCAGGTTCCTGCCGTTTTGCTCTCGTAGGGCTTGGGGCTTGTAGATCGTCGTGTAGCTGGCGTACACCGAATGAATGTCGTCGAGGTCATACACCACCCCGGCATAAGGCGTTATGAAGCCGCTTTCACGGCTTTCGGCAGTGCTGGACGAACGCGTGTAAGGCGGGTTGTAGATGGCTTTCTTCTTGTAGCTGTAGTCACCGACACGGACACCGACAATCAGCGACAGATCGTCCGCCGGCTTGAAGCGTGCCACCATGTACGCCGCATCCTGGCGAATCGTGGTGTCGTCGTTCATCAGTTTACCGACCGATGTCGGTCGCTCGGTGTCGTTGTCCCAGCTATGGATATTGGCCGGGCGCATCTCCAGGTCGTCATCGTCCGGGTCGCTGTAGTCGTTAAACTGCGAAGCGCTCAGGCCAAAGACCAGTTCATGCTCGCGGCCCAGGAGCTGGAACGGCCCCTGGGCCATGGCGTCGATCCCTAATTGGCGCTGGGAGCCATAGCCATCTCCCCCATAAAGGTAAGCGCCCTCACCCGTTTCACGGTCGGGTGTTCCACCACTGAGCGAAGCCAGCGAATAGTCCCGGGTGCTGTACATGTTGTTCACGGCCGCCTTCAGTTTCCAGTCGTTGGCCAGGCCGTGCTCGAGGGTCGCGAAGGTATTGAGCGTGTTCTGCTGGCGATAGCTCCAGCGCGCCCCGGCGTTGATGGAGCGTGGGAAGTCAGTCTGCCCGCCGTCGCTGTAGAACAACGGGAAGCTGGCGAAGGATACGCCACGCGGGTCATTCTTCTGGTAGTCGAAACCGACCGTCAGCAGCGTACTGTCGGTGAGGTCAGCTTCCAGAATGCCGTAATACGTTTGCTTCTCCTGCTGGTAGTGGTCGATGAAGCTGTTGCCCTGCTGGTAAGCCATGACAGCGCGGCCGCGCAAGCGCGCATCGGTGGTCAGCGGGCCAGACACATCCACCTCGGTGCGATACGTGTCCCACGAGCCTGCGCCGGCGCTGACCGAGCCCTGGAACCCGGCGGCTGGCCGCTTGCGGACCAGGTTGACACTGCCAGAGGGGTCGCCGGCACCGGTCATCAAACCGGTGGCGCCCCTGACGATTTCGACCCGGTCATAGACCGAGGTATCGATCAGGCTCTGCGGGCTTGCGCTGGTTTGCACGATCAAGGTGGTCGGGATGCCATCGAACTGGTAACTGTCCAGGGCATACCCACGCGAATAGATGTTCACGCGTTCACTGTCGATGTTCTGCACGGAAAGGCCTGGCGTCTGTTTCAGCACATCGCTCAGTGTGGTGAGTTGCTGGTCTTCCATGCGCTGGCGTGTCATCACGCTGACCGTTTGCGGGGTTTCGCGCAATGACAAGGCGAGCTTGGTGGCGGCGTTGGTGGCACCCGTGGTGTAGGCGCCGGTCCCTTCCGTGATGGCACCCAGGCCTGCTGCATCGATGGTGGTAGCGCCCAGCTGCAGGGCCCCGCCGGCTTCCATGCTGGCGAGAACGAACCGTTTTTCGCCAGCCTGCACAATGCGCAACCCGCTGCCCTGAAGCACATGGGCGAAGCCTTGGTCCACCTCATAGCTACCGTGCAGCCCTGGCGAGCTCAAGCCCGCCGTCTGTTCCGAGCTGAAGGTGATCATCACGCCACTGGCGGCAGCGAGCTGACTCAAGGCGGCAGCCAACGTGCCAGCGGGGATGTCATAGTCGATCGGTTTGGCCCAGGCAGGCGTCACCGCCAATACGGCGCCAGCAAAGCACAGGGCCCGTGCTGTGGGTTGGCCGCAAAGGCCAGAAAAGAGGGGGCGTACTTGCATGAAAGGTTTCCTGTCAGCGTTGGCAATGGGTGCGTCTGATGCGCACATGCAGGTAGAGCCGAAACAGGAATGAAAATCTGTTACCCCTCTATGCAGAACAATTCACCGTCATGCCGCCTGGCGCTCCAGCCTTACCCAGTAACGGGTCAGGCGGCGGACCCGAACCGGCAGTGAGGCCTCGAGGTTGGCCAGCGCGCCCTCGGTATCGTCGAGCAGAAAAGTGCCGGAGAGCCGCAGGCCGGCGATATCAGGCGAGCAGCTCAGCACACCGTGGCGATAGCGGGAGAGCTCGGCCAGCACCGCATCTAGGCGCCAGTCCACGGCAACCAGCATGCCGCGCGCCCACGCAGAGCCCTGCTCTGGCGCTGGCTGCAGGGGGCCTATGGTGGTTGCGCTGAAGCTCACCGCCTGCCCCGCTTCGGCGCGCAGTGCCTGGCCGAGGCCCAGTTGCGGCCTGACCCGCACGGCATGCGCTTGCACGGCAACCCGGGTAGTGCCATCGTCCTGACGCACCGTGAATCGGGTGCCGAGCGCCTCGACACGCCCCTGCGCAGTCTGCACGCTCAGGGCGCGAGGATCTTTTGCGGTATCGACCAGAATGGCACCTTGGCGCAACACGATCAGCCGTTGCTGGGCATCGAACAGCACATCCACACGCGTGGCGGTATCCAGCACCAGTACACTGCCATCGGCCAGCGTCAGCCGCTGCCGTTGGCCGACGCCCGTGCTGTAGTCGGCGGCGAAGGGCGAAGCCCGGTAGCCTGCCCAGCCGGTTGCACCGACCCCAAGCAGCACGGCCAGCTGTTTGAGTACCGCCCTTCTATGCTGGCGTGCCTGCTCGATGGTGGTGGAGACCACGCCAGCGGGTGCCAGGCTCAAACGTTGTTGCAACCGCTCTACACGCTGCCAGGCTTGTGCATGCACGGGGTCGGCATCCAGCCAGGCCTGCCATTGCGCGCGGGTGGCCTGGGTGGCGCTGCTGTCATTGAGGCGAACATGCCATTCAACCGCCTGGGCCAGTACCTGGTTCATTCGCCGTCCATCAACAGGCAGTGCATCAGGCCCTTGGCCAGGTGCTTGCGCACGGTGCTGACCGACACATTGAAACGCTCGGCGGTCTTCTCATACGTCAGCCCATCCAGTTGCACAGCAAGGAATATTTGCCGTGTACGCAGCCCCAGGCCGTCGAGCATGCGGTCTATGGCCAGCAGGCTTTCCAGAATGATTGCCCGGGTTTCGGCACAGGGCGCATGAACGTCCGGCCTGGACGCCAATGCTTGCAGGTACGCCTGCTCCAGGCTGCGGCGGCGATACAGGTCGATGACCAACCCGCGCGCGATGGTCGCCAGGTAATGACGCGGTTGCTGCAGCGAATGGGCGGTGCGCGCGACCATTACCCGTACGAACGTGTCCTGGGCAAGATCGGCAGCATCCGCCGAATTACTCAAACGTTGGCGCAACCAGCCACGTAGCCAACCGTTGTGATCCTGATACAGCCTGTGCAGGTGTTGATGGTGCGTCGTTTCCGTGACCGATCCGGACATCTTGTTACCCACGCGAAAACGAGAATAGGAATTCATCGCGATTGTAATGGGCTTGTATCTCGCTGGGAAGCTGTGCACCACCGCTAGCGGGTAGTTCACTTGAGTGTGAGTAACACCCAATGGGGCTGCTGCGCAGCCAATCGCCGGCAAGCCAGCTCCTACAGGACCGTGCAATGCTTGAGGGCTGTGCTGTTCCTGTGGGAGATTCTATGGTTCCTGGCAAGGGTAGCCGGAGCATCTTCAGCGCCTGTGAGATCGAGCGCCGCCCGCGCGGCGCAATCGCGAGCTGCGCTCGCTCCTACGTTGTTTCGGGCCAGTAACGCCTGTGACAGGCGCGCGCGGCCGCCTTGTTCGTACGACGCGATTTTGAGGCATGCGCCAAGGCGTTCGCGCGCAAATCCCACAGGAATAATTGGCCCGAAACAAACGTAGGAGCGAGCGCAGCTCGCGATGCGCCGCGCGGGCGGCGCTCGCTCTAACAGGCGCTGCCATACCTTGTGGCAAACACCTGTCAGCCCTGAGGCGATCCCTGTGGGAGCTGGCTTGCCGGCGATGGGGCACAGAACGGCCCCAATTGCTCAGTTGTGTGCGGTACGGATTAGCGGGCGACCCAACTTTCGACTTCATCCGCGCCGTATTGCTGCTTCCACTCTTTCAACTGGCGGTGATTCCCGCCTTTGGTCTCGATAACTTCGCCAGAGTGCGGATTCTTGTATTGTTTCACCTGTCGGGCACGGCGCGGTGCTTTCGCTGTGGCCGCAGGGGCTGACTGGCGGTTGGCCTGCGGATCGAGCAAATTGATGATGTCACGCAGGCTGTAGCCATATTTGGCTAGCAGGTCGCGCAGTTTTGTTTCGAACTCGATTTCTTTCTGCAGCTCAGACGACCCTTTCAGCGCCTCAAGTTCAGCCAATTGCTGGGCCAGTTTTTGTTCAAGCTGACGAAACTCTGCCAGACGCGACATGTACTTACTCCGAAGTGGGTGGGGTGTTAGTTAGAGAATCCTAACGCGGTTCAAGTTCAAACCCAAATGACAATGAACCCCACCCGTGTGCAACTTTCTGCACAGGTTTGCGCTTTTACAAGGCTCTCGGCGCACGACATTCGCAACAGGGCACCCAGTCTTCACTGGTTGGCAATGCCAGGGGCGGCACGCAGGTAGGTTTCGTCATTCACCTGGACTTGGCAAGATTGCCCCTGGATAACTTCATGCCGAGCCTGGCCTGCCCATACCAGCCTACTTGCACCTTGCTCTGGGCCGGGCCGTCCTTGAGGTTCGGTATGCGCACCAGCGTCCACTCAAGGTCGGAGTGGGCGATCAGTTCACCCGTTGCCTTGATGTCTTCATAGGCTTTGCGCGTCAGCAACTTGAACAGCAGCACGAACGCATGTGCGTTGAACGCAAAGCGGTCCTTCGGATCACGATAGGCAGCCGTGGATATCTGCACAAGGCGGCGCACACCTGCAAGTTTCATGGCCGCGATGATGTTGTGCAATCCGCGCATGACGGGCTTGTCGCCCTGCACCTTCAGGCTGTTGGGGCCCAGGGCACTGATCACTGCGTCGGCACCTTCCACGCACTTCGCAATGGCTGGCTGGTCTTGCAGGTCACCGACGACGACGCGTACCCGGCCCGCAAAAGCTTCCAGCTTGCTGGCGTCACGGGTGAAAACCGACAGGCTGTAGCCTAATGCCTGTCAGTTAAGCGTTACTGGGGCTGCTTTGCAGCCCTTCGCGGGCACGCCCGCTCCCACACGTTTGGCGCTGAACTCAATAAATGCGCGATCCCCTGTGGGAGCGGGCGTGCCCGCGAAGGGTCGCAAAGCGGCCCCAAATTACTTAACTGACTGGCATTAGGCTGTAGCCCCGCTTCAAGGCTTCCTCGATGATGAACCTGCCAGTTGGTCCGGTCGCGCCGAACAGCGCGATCCTTTTCTTCTCGTGCATGCTACCTCCAGGTATAAAAAGGGAACCAGGTAACAAAGCTGGTGTGGGTTACCAACAGGTACATGGAGCCTTTACATCATTGCCGTATTGGCCAACGGCCCCCGCCGCTTCAATGAGTTGAAGCGTGGCATCGACGGTATTTCGCAGCGGATGCTGACCCTGACCTTGCGCGGACTGGAGCGCGATGGGCTGATAACCCGCACGCTGTATCCCACCATTCCTCCGCGCGTCGATTACGACCTTACGGACTTGGGTAAAACCCTGCTGCAGCCCGTCATGGCACTGGTCAATTGGGCGAACGAGCATCAGCACGCCATCGTGCAAGCCCATGAACGCTTTGACCAGGCCACCGAGCCAAATCAGGTCCTGATCCAGGGCGTAGTCTACGAACGCCGGTGAGCGCCCAGCAAAGGCCCGTGCTTGAGCGCCAGGGCCCCATGCAGTGCGTGCGACAAAATGGCGCGCCACCGAACTTGAACTGCCGGTCACTGATACGGCTTAATGCGCGCGACGTTTCCATGGGTGATTCATGCTTTCACGAGCGCGTGCGCATCTCTGTCTGTTCGCCTGCTTCGCCGTGCTGTTCAACCTGCTGGCGATGCCGCTTGACCGTGCCTTGCAAACACCCCGCGTCGACAGCCAATCCCTGATTCTCGGTAGCTTTTGCAGCCTGCACGGTGCACAGAGCCTGCCCAAGTCACTGCTGGCCCAGCTCAAGGCCGAGCTGCCCCAACTCGGTGACCAGCCGGAAACGAAACACCAGGCGGGCGACTGCTGCTGTGGCCATGCCGGGCATAGCCTGCTGGCCAGCGACTACTATCGACACCTGTTCCCGCGGTTCTGGCCCGATGCGCTTCTGCTCGGTGACAGCCACAGGTTGCCACTGCCGCGTGAGCAGTGGCCAAAGCTCAACCCCCGCGCCTCTCCCCTGGCCTGACCCGTCGCTGATTGCCAACAGCTGCCCCGTGACCTGCGGTGTGCAGCCCTGCCCGACTGTCTAGCCAGGAAACTTTCCATGCCTGCGTTCCGTTGTACCGCACGTGCTGCCTTGCCCGTGCTCGCTTTGTTCAGCCTCAGCCCCCTGACACTGGCCGTGGCCGAAACACTGCCTGCTGAAAACTCCACCCTCACCCTTGGCGCGGTCAACGTGACCAGTACCGAAAGCGGCCCGCTGGCCACCAGCAGCGTGCTCAGTTCGGTGGATATCCTGGGCGGCGACATCCTCGAGAAAATGCCGGTGGCCTACAGCTGGGAGCTGTTCAGGCGCGCGCCCGGGGTGTTGCTGACCGAATTCAACCAGGGCACCACCTCGGGCAAGCTGTCGTTTCGCGGCTTCAATGGCGAAGGCGAAGTGAATGCCGTCAAGTTGCTGATCGATGGCATCCCCAGCAACACCAACGACGGCAACATGCCCTTCATCGACTCGGTGTTTCCCATAGACATCGACAGCATCGAGGTGGTGCGTGGTACCAGCGACCCCCGCTACGGCCTCAACAACATCGCCGGTAACGTCAATATCCACACCCGCACCGGGGGCAATTACAACAAGGCGCGCCTGCGCTACGGCAGCTTCAATACGCGTGAAGTGCAACTGGCCAAGGGCATCGAGGCCAGCAATTGGACGCAGAACTACTTCTTCGCTCGCCAGCAGGTTGATGGCTACCGTGACCATGCCGATACCGAGCGCTACAGCTTCGGCGGCAAATGGTTCTATACCCCCGACGATGGCAGCTACCGCCTTGGTCTGATTGCCCGTCACTACGAGTCAGAAGCTCAGGAGGCGGGCTACCTGACCGAGGATGACGCCCGCCATCATCCGCGCATGAGCAATGACTACAACGCCACGGACAAGGGGACGCGGCGGATGAACCAAGTCAGCGTGCACTTCGATACCGACCTGGCCGACACCTTGTCGTGGTCAGCCAAGACCTACCTCAATACCTTCGACGATCGTCGCTGGACTCAATACTGGGCTACCAGCTCGCAACAGGTACGAGACACCTACGAAGACCAGTACGGTGCCATTACCTCGTTGACCTGGCGGCCACAGGTGGACTGGCTGCACGCCTTCGCGCTGGAAGGTGGCAGCGATGTGCAAGAGCAACAGAACCGCAGCGAGCGCTATCGCACCGTGGAGCGTGTACGCCAGGCGCAGACACGCGACCAGGACTTCGACTTCAACACGGTCGGTGCCTACGTGCAGGCGGAGATCGAGCCGTTCCCATCGTTGAAGATCGTGCCGGCCTACCGGGTGGACAAGATCAGCGGTGACTTCACCAACAAGATGACCGGGCAGGACTACGACATCAACGACTACGGGCTGATCAAGCAGCCCAAGCTCAGCATTGTCTATTCGCCCTGGAAGTTTGCCAGCGTCTACGCCAACTGGGGCCGCACCTTCCAGGTCGGGACCGGCGCCGCAGCCTACAAGGTGCCGCCGCGCAATGAGGACCTGGCCCCTTCGATCAACGAAGGCTGGGAAACCGGCATCAAGTTCACCCCGGCCAGCTGGGTCGATGGCCGCGTGGCCTACTGGCGTCAGGACGCCTCTGGCGAAGTGAGCCGTCGCCTGAACGACCCCAGCGGGGAGTCGGACAATGTTGGTGAGACACGGCGCTGGGGCTACGACCTGCAGGTCAACCTGCACCCGAGCGAACGCACCGAGATGTGGATGTCGTACTCATGGCAATATTCGAAGATCCTTGAGCCGAGCAGCGCCTTGCCTGGCAGCAAAGGCAAAGAGATCGACCATGTGCCGCACCACCTGTGGAATACCGGCATCAACTACCAGGCCACGCCTGCCCTGCAACTGAGCGCCTGGGCAAACGGCCAGACCCACTACTACCTGGAGCGCGAGAACACCCAAGGCACCTACGGTGGCTATGTGTTGCTGAACCTGGGGGCAACCTACCAGGTCAGTGCGTCGATGAGCGTGGACCTGCAACTGAAAAACCTGACCAACCGCTATTACGAGTACGCCTGGTACGACCCGGATGGGGCGCACGCTTCGCTGCACGCCCCCGGTGACGGGCGCGCACTCTATGCCGGTGTGACGTTCGACTTCTGATGGCAAAGCGGGCTGGCCACGCTGGCCCCGAGCAGGCGAGCAGACGCTCGCCTGTGGCACGGCCAGCCTGTTACAGGCTCATGTTCAACGACACGAATGCCGAACGGCCTGGGGCGGGCGAGAACATGGGCTGGTCGTTGCCGCCCCAGAAGAAGTTGTCGTACCAGACATATTCATATTCGCGGCCCAGCAAGTTCTTCACCTGCAGATCCACGCTGGTGGACGGGGTGATCCGGTAACTCACGCTGGCATCCACGACCACGAAGCCACCGTACTTACCCTGCTCGTTGAGCTCATCGATGTAGTAGCTACCCTGTGCCCGCCCCTGCGCGCCGAACTTCCAGTCGTCATTGTAGCGGTACTCGACGCCCACATTGCTGATGTAGCGAGGGGTGGAAAACACTTCTTTTCCTGACAGCGACTGGCCGTTGGCAGCCAGGCCCTTGACCACTTTCGCCTCCTGAACCGCGTGGGACGCCCAGACCGTCCACTGTTCATCCAGCTGTGCGCTGATCTGCATGTCCACGCCCCGGCGGCGGGTTTCGCCGAGCCCCACCGTGGTACCGGTGCTGGGCATGTTCGCGACTTCATCGGTCGCATCCTGCTGCCACAGCGCAAGCCGCGCCTGGGCACCCGGGAACGGCTGGAATTTCACCCCAACCTCCTTGCCCGTGTTGATGGACGGGTCGTACGAGGCTTGCCCGGGCAGCAGGTAAGCCGGTTCCGCGGACCCGGTGAGCACCTGGAAGGTGCGCCCCCAATTGGCGTAAACGTCGATTTCGGGGGTGAGGCTGTAGATCACGCTGAGTTTCGGTTGGCGGATCCAGCCATAGTCCTGCAGGGATGCCTTGGCGCCGCCGAGCATCTCGGTGTTGCCGGAGAATTTATCCACCCGCATGGCCGGGATGATCTTCAGCGCATCGGTAGGCTGAATGACCGCCTGCACGTACCCGCCAATATTGCGCAGGGTGTAAGCGTCGTCATTTTGCACGCGCGCCGGCGGCGCGTCGAAGTCGGTTGGCACACCGTAGTTGTAGCGCAGGCGACGGTACAGGTTGTCCTGCTCTTCGTAGTTGATGCCGCCATCGAGCGTCAGCAACTCGTTGGCGCGCCAGGTCAGGTTGCTGAGCATGCCGCGCTGCTGCTCGTCCCACTGGCGTCGCTGGCGAGGTGCGTTGCCAGGCCGGTAATCGGTGAAGGTGACAGTGCGGTCATCGTTGTAGCTGTTGTAGTACAGCTTGCTGCTCAAGCCAAGGTCATCGGCCAGCTGCCAGTCACTGTGCAAACTCACCTGCTTCATGTCGCGGTCGTCACCATCATTGCCGTTCTTGGCAGGTGACTGGGTGCGGCTGGCGTGCAGTTGGTCACGGGTGAGGAAGCCCGGCTCCTGGGCTTGGTGATGATAAAGCCGGGCAATCAGCCCGACACGGAAGGTCTGGTCATCGTTGTTGACAAACCATTTGCCGCCCAACGCATATTTGTTCGAGTTGCTGTGGTCGCGGTAGCCGTTGCTGTCCTGCTTGGCGAGCATGTAGTTCTGGGCGAAGTTGCCCTCCTCGTGGCCGACTGCCAACTGCACTTCACGGGTATCGAAGCTGCCGTAGGTCACCCGGCTATCGACATAGTTGCCGCCCTGGCGTGTGGCAAAGTTGATGTTGCCACCGATGTTGTGCAGCCCATAACGCGGGTCGTTGGTGCCGCGCACCACCTCGATGTATTCGATGTCCAACGGGAAAATCATGTCGATGAAGCGCTGGTTGCCGCTGTTGACGTTGCTTGGCACGCCATCGATCAACGTCTTGATGCCGTTGATGTAGCCCTCGCCGTTGAACGCACGGAAACTGACCTTGCCAGACTCTGCACCTTGGCCGGTTTCGGTCAACTGGATGCCTGGCATCTGCCCCAACAGCTGCCAGCTGTTCATCACGTTCTTGTCGCGCACCTGGTCGCTGCCAAGAACGTCGACCGAGGTCAGCACGTTTTCGGTGCTCAAGGCTACGCCAGCGGTCTGGGTGATGTTCACGTCACCGAGCGTGATGGTCGAGGTGCCGGTCTGTCCGGCGACAAGGTCAGGTGTGAACATTGCCGTGAAAATGGCAAACGATGCTTGGGGGAATCGCATTGAGAGTCCTGAGTCGGGCGTGGGTTGTTGTTTGGCAGACAAATGCGCGGCAAGGCCAAAGGCCAGTGCCGCGCCTATTTATGTTATACCATAACCTTTCGCGCCACTAGCGTTGGCTGCCGCTGCACGATCCCGCCTTGGTGCTGCGCCGCCTGCCCCAGCAGAACCGCCGGCTGCAGGCTGCTGGGGCCAGGCGGTTCTTGCCCATGCTAGGAAAGCTGACTTTTCTCCTGCCGAGCCTGAGCGTGCAGGCCTGCCAACACTTCCCCTGAGCGGGCCCCGGCTGTCTGCGCATTCTGCGCGTACAAACTGTTCCCCTGCGCATCAATGGCAACCACTGCCGGCCCCAGGCCGTTCACATTGATTCGTGAAAGCCGATAGTGCGTGACCATCTCCGGCCAGCCGACCTCGACAACCCGCTGAATCGCCCGGGACAGCAAGGTGCAGCCGCCACCCAGGAAGGACAGGTATACGCACCCGACCTTCCTCATTGCCTCGACGCTATGTTCATCCAGGCCACCTTTGCCGCCGACCACCCGAAGGCCGAAACCCTCGATCAAGGTTGGCATGTACGGGTTGAACCGGGTGCTGGTCGTGGGGTTGATGTAGAGCATCTCGAAATGCTCGCCCTCCCCTTGGCTGTAGCCCCCAAGATGAAAAAGCGCTTGGCCGCGCAACTCGACAGGGGGGGCCTCGCCGCTTTCCAGGCAGTGCATCAACCGCTGGTGCGTGGGCAGGCCGGCGGTGATCACCACGTCGCCGTCAACCACCACCAGGTCGCCGGCACGAAGGGAACGGATAGCGTGTTCATCAAATGGCGCTTGAAGCCGCTTCATAGGGCGTTCCTCACTCGAAATAATCGACGCGACCGTCCGGGTGGATCCGGGCGGAACGACGTCGGTTGATCCAGCAGTTGAAGCACACGGCCACCGGCGTGAAACCATGGCCGGACGCGTAATCCACGTGCACCGCCATGGCCGTGCTATCGCCGCCGGTACCCATGGGGCCGAACCCTGTGGCATTGACGGCTTGGCGCAAGCGTTCTTCCATGTCCGCCAGCACTGGCTCGGGGTTGGATGTTCCGATCTGGCGCAGCATGGCTTGCTTGGCCAGTTTCGCGGCGTAGTCGAAGGTGCCGCCAATCCCGACACCGATCACCACCGGAGGACAGTGCTGAGGGCCAGCCTTGAGGACCACTTCCATGACATACCGCTCGATGTCTTCGAGGCTTGGAAAGGTGAAGATTTCCAGTGCTGCCCAGCGCCCGGAGCCCAGGGCCTTGGGTGAACAGGTGATCTCGACGTAATCAGCGTCATCGATCAATTCGAAGGTGGTGATGGGCATGTCCTTGCCCGCGTAGCCACGCTCAAGAGTCAGTGGGTTGGTCACATGGGCCAGCATGGGTGGCTGGATGGTGGCGACGAGGTCGCTGAACCCATCGGTGATGGCCTGCTTCACCGGCCCATCGAAATTGACCTTGGTGCCAACCTTGACGAAATACACCGGCACGCCCGAGTCGGAGCAGACAAAATGGTTTTCCTCTTCCGCCGCGCGTGCGCTGGCGATCATGATGTCCAGGGTCTGGCTTGCGGTCTGATTGCGCTCCACGGCCTTCGCCTGGGCAAGCGCCCGCTTGGTGTCTTCAGGGATTTTCTTCAGCGAGCGCTCATAGAGTTCGGCAGTCACTTGGCGTAGCAAGTCCGACGAGATGGTACCCATTACAGGCTCCTCAGCATTTTTTTTGTAAGAAGCCAGGCAAGCCTGGCTTGAGGCGTTGCGTCAAACGCGTTCGAAGGCCAGCGCCAGGCCCTGGCCGACCCCAACGCACATCGTTGCCAGGCCGCGCCGGCCGCCCTGCTTTTCCAGGGCGTGAATGGCGGTCATCACCAGCCGTGCACCGCTCATGCCCAAGGGGTGACCGAGGGCGATGGCACCGCCATGCGGGTTCAGGTGCAGGGCGTCGTCGGCAATGTTCAATGCCCTGGCCACGGCCAGGCTCTGGCTGGCGAACGCCTCGTTGAGCTCAATGACATCGAAGTCGCCAATTTCCAGTTCAAGCCGGGCCAGCAGTTTCTGCACGGCTGGCACAGGCCCGATACCCATAACCCGTGGCGCCACCCCCGCGCTGGCCATGCCCAGCACCCGGGCACGTGGGGTGAGGCCATGGCGCTCGACCGCCGCTGCGCTGGCAAGGAACATGGCGGCTGCACCATCGTTCACACCCGACGCATTGCCTGCGGTTACGGTGTTGCCCGCACCGTTCACCGGTTTCAACGCCGAAAGTGCCTGCAGGGTGGTTTCCGGGCGCAGGTGCTCGTCCTGCTCGACGATCCGTTCGCCCTTGCGCTCACGCACGACCACAGGAACGATTTCTTCAGCGAAGAAACCACTGCGCTGCGCCTGCGCCGCGCGGGCCTGGCTACGGTTGGAAAAGGCATCCTGGTCTGCACGGGAAATACCGTATTGCGCGGCAACGTTGTCCGCGGTCTGCGGCATGCTGTCGACGCCATACTGCTCGGCCATGGCCGGGTTGACGAAGCGCCAGCCGATGGTGGTGTCCTCGATGCTCAGCGCACGGGAATACGCCGCTTCAGCCTTGCCCATTACAAACGGTGCCCTGGACATCGACTCGACGCCACCGGCAATGGCCAAGGCCATTTCGCCGCAGGCAATTGCCCGGTAGGCCGTACCAACTGCGTCCAGCCCCGAGGCGCACAGGCGGTTCAAGGTCACCCCCGGCACAGATGCCGGCAACCCGGCCAGCAGCGCGGCCATGCGCGCAACATTGCGGTTGTCCTCACCGGCCTGGTTGGCACAGCCCAGGAACACTTCCTCGATGGCCGTCAGGTCTACCCCAGGGTTGCGGGCGATCAACGCCTTGAGTGGAACAGCGGCCAGGTCATCCGCCCGCACGCCCGCCAGGGCTCCAGCAAAACGCCCGATTGGCGTACGGACGGCATCGCATATGAAAACATCACGCATGTGCATCGTTCCTGTGCAGATTCTGAAGCGAATCAGTTGGCTTTGACGACGGGCTTGCCGGCTTCAGCCGGGGTGCCCAGCAGGATCATCGCGGCGCCAGTCAGCATCAGCACGCCATAGGCGGCCTGGGATGCGGCCATGCTGCCGGTCAGATCGATCAGTGCACCCACCAGCGCCGGCATGAACACGTTACCGACACCGGCCAGCGTGGTGACCAGGGCGATGCTGCCCGCTGCCGCCTTGCCGGTCAGCAGGCTGCCGGGCAATGTCCAGAACGGACCGGTCGCACCCAGAACCGATGCGGTGGCGACGATCAGCAGAATCACCGAGACAGTGGTGCTGGGTTGCAGAATGGCCAGGGTCAACCAGCCAAGCGCCGAAATGCTCAAGCAGATCGCCACATGCCAGCGGCGCTCCATGACCTTGTCCGAATGCTTGCCCACCAGGTACTGCGCGATCACACCCACCATGAACGGCAGTGCCGACAGCAGGCCGACATGGAACAGGTCGGTGATGCCCGTTTTGCGAATGATGGTCGGCACCCAGAATGCAGCCGCCACTGCGCCACTGAAAACCGCCAGTGCGGTGAACGCCAGCACATACACTCGTTTGTCCTTGAACGCGCCCCAGAGGGAATGGTGTTCGTTGGCATTGCTGGTGTCATCTGCCGCCAACTCGTCGAGGATGACCTGGCGCTCCTGCTCGGACAGCCACTTGGCTTCCTTGGGCGAGTTGTCCAGCAACAGGTAGGTGGCGACGCCCATCACGCAGGCCGGCAGGCCGGCGACCAGGAACAGGATCTGCCAACCCTTCAGGCCGAACAAACCGTCCAGGTGCTGCATGATGCCGCCCGCCAGTGGCCCGCCGATCATGCCTGAAATAGGGATCGCAGCCATGAACATCGCCGTTACGCTGGCTCGACGGTTACGCGGCACCCACAGCGTGAGGAACAGCAACACCCCCGGGAAGAAGCCCGCTTCGGCCACACCCAGCGCAAAGCGCAGGATGTAGAACATGGTTTCGCTTTGCATCATGGAGAACGCCGCACAGGCGATACCCCACATGATCATGATGCGCAGCACCGTCTTGCGAAAACCGATGCGCTGCAGCATCAGGTTGCTGGGGATCTCGAACAGGATATAGCCGACGAAGAAAATGCCGGCGCCGATGCCGTACACCATTTCGCCGAAACCAAGGTCAGTCATGAAGCCGAGCTTGGCGAAGCCGATGACGTTGCGGTCAATCAGTGCCAAGACGTAGCAGATCATGAGCAGTGGCAGGATCTTCCATTTCACACGAGCGAACGTCCGCTGGGCGAACTGTTCGTCGGTGTAAGCCTGGACGGCATCTGCACTTTCGCGCGCTGTGATCATTGTGGGTTGCCCTGTTGTTGTTATCGGTTTTGCCGTCACATGAGCGTGCCGCTCAGTGTACGGCTATCAGCCAAGCCCTGGGCGCTTGCTGTGGTCCCATGAGACCGCTGCACGACCTAAAAGTCAATAGGTCATTTTTATAGCCTATTGACTTTTAGGTCGTCCTCGCCGGTAATTGTGGTGGGCTGACGCGATGCCAGCCGATAGAAACGCCCCCACATAGGACAGGTAACAATGACAACAAACCTGAACCGGCAGCTGCTGACGCTGACCACACTTACCCTCGCCGTGTCGTCAGGCGTACAAGCCGCTTTTCTCGATGACAGCAAGACCTCGGTGGACTCCAGAACCTTCTATTTCCAGAACGATTACCGGGATGGCAGCGGCCAGAACCGCGTCGAAGAAAGTGCCCAGGGCCTGACCTTTCGCTTCCAGTCCGGCTACACCGAAGGCGACATTGGCCTGGGCCTGGATGCAGCACTGATGTACGGTTTCAAGCTCGACTCAAGTCCGCAGCGAAGCGGCTCTGGCCTGCTGCCGCGTAACGCCGAAAGCCGCCCGGGTGGCCCCAGCTATGCCCGCGAGTCACAGGACGAATACAGCAAACTGGCCCTCACCGCGAAGCTGAGGCTGTACCAGGACACGCAAGTGCTGGTCGGTACCATCAACCCGAGCCTGGGCGTGTTGCAGCCAAGCACCACCCGGCTGTTCCCCCAGGACTTCCGCGGCACCCAGGTCACCAACACCTCGATCAGCGGGCTGACCCTGCGCGCCGGCAGGCTCGACCGCGCCCGCCACCGGGATTCCACCGATTACCAGGGCATCGGTATCGCCTACGCCAACGGGCAATACCCACGCACCGACAACCGCGACTTCAAATACGCCGCAGCAGACTACGCGCTGGGCAAGGATGTGGTGCTCAGTTACAACATCGGTGAGCTGGAAGACGTCTACCGCCAACACTTCGTCGGCATCAAAGGCAAGTTGCCGGCGGGGCCGGGGCGCCTGGTCAGCGACATCAGGCTGTTCGCTTCCCAGGAAGCCGGCGCTGGCGACGCCGGCACTATCGACAACCGGGTGTACAGCGGGCTGTTCGGCTACGAGTGGAACGGCCACACGCTGCAGGCCGGCTACCAGAAGGTCGATGGCAAAGGCGCATACCCGCAGCTGGAAAATACAGCCACCTACCTGCACACCGAAATGATGCTGACCAACTTCGCCAAGCAGAACCAGGCTTCATGGCTGGCGCGTTATGACTACAACTTCGCGGCTGCCGGCCTTCCCGGGCTGATGCTGACCGTGCGCTATGTGAAAAGTGACAACGCCCAGGTCGTCGGGGTGCAGCAGGATGGCAGCGAGCGGGAACTGGATACCGATATCGGCTACGTGGTGCAAAGCGGCACGTTCAAGGACCTCGCCGTGCGCTGGCGCCATGGCGTGCTGCGCAGCAATTACCAGCGCAACAGCGACCAGGACCGCCTGATCGTCGACTACAGCTTCAAGTTCTGATCCAGCTCATTCCACCCTCCCCCACGCCGGCCACGCTCTGGCGGGTGGGGTGCAGGGGTTTCCCCCCAACCGGAAGGTGTTCAATGAAACTGTCGAAATTAGTCGCCCCTCTGAGTGTCTTGTGCGCAATTGCGCTCGCCCCGGCCGCCTGGTCGCAGGGCAACATCGCCCACCGCACCATCCAGCATGCCGACGCCACCATCGCCTACTCGGTACAGGGCCAGGGGCCGCTGGTGATGATCCTGGCCTCTACTGGCCGCGGCAGCGCCGAATTCGCCCCATTGGCCGAGCAACTGGTGCGCCGCGGCTATCGCGTGGTCTTGCCCGAACCCAGGGGTGTGGCAGGCAGTAAAGGGCCGATGAAAAACGTGACGTTCCACGATTTCGGCGACGACTTCGCCAACGTGATCGCCGCCGAAGGCGGCCCGGCAATCGTTGCCGGGCATGCGTACGGCCAGTGGATCGCCAAGACCATCGCCAGCGACCACCCACAGGCTGTGCGCGGGATCGTGCTGCTTGCCGGTGGCGCACGCCAGTGGCCCAGCGAGCTGTCCGATGCCATCACCCGGATCAACGCCGAGCAAACCCCCGAGGATGAAAAACTCGCCGCGTTGCGCCTGGCCTTCTTCGCCGAAGGGAATGATCCGCGCCCTTGGCTGACCGGGTGGCACCCGCAGGCCACGCAAAGCCAGCGGGAGGCACGTGCCAATACCCCCAAGGAAAGCTACTGGGCAGGCGGCAGCGCCCCGATCCTGGACTTGCAGGCTGGCGCCGACCCCTTCCGGCCCGAGCGCTCGCGCATGGAAACCAAGGAGGAGTTCGGCGACCGGGTGACGATCAAGGTCATCCCACATGCAAGCCATGCGCTGCCGGCGGAGAAGCCTTTGGAAACCGCCGACGCCATTGCCGATTGGGCTGATGGCTTACCTCGGTAAGCGTGACGAAAAAAGGGAGATCATCACTGATCTCCCTTTGCGCCACCCCGCCTGATCAGCGCCCGACGAACACCGGTGCGCGCTTCTCCACCACCGCCCGGGTCGCTTCACGGGCGTCCTCGGTCGCCATCAGCCGGGTGCTGTAGCCCTGCTCGACCTGATAGCCGTCTTCTACCTGCATGAACTCGATCTCGTTCAGCGACGCCTTGCCCATGCGCAAGCCCAGCGGGCTCTTGCTCGCGATCAGCCGGGCCAGCTCCTGGGCCCGCGACATCAGGGCCTCAGGCGCCAGAACCTCCTCGACCAGGCCAATGCGCAGTGCCTCTGCGGCGTCGATCGGCAGCCCGGTGAAGAACATCTTGCGCAGGTTGCCCTGCCCGATCAAACGCCCAAGGTGCGCGCCGCCGCCACAGCGGCCGACGTTGATCTCCGGCATGCTGAACTTTGCCCGTTCGCTGGCGAGGCGAATATCGCAGACTGCCGCCAGCACCGTTCCGGCGCCCAACGCAGGGCCGTTTACCGCTGCGATCACCGGCACGGCGCACTGGCGTACCGCCGCGAAACATTGCCGCACGACTGCCGCACGCGCGGGGTCTTCATCGACGGTCGCGGCAAGGAACTCGTGCAGATCCAGGCCAGCACAGAAGGCCCGATCACCGGCAGCGGTGAAAATCACGCAGTTGACCGCCGGGTCGCTCCCCAGCCGGGTGAACAGTTCGCCGATAGCCTGGTAGTGGGCCAAGGTGATTGCGTTAACCGGTGCACGGTCCAGCGTGACGACCGCCACGCCCTCGTTGATCTCAAGCTTCAAATCTTGCATCACGCGCTTTCCTTACTGTCGAAACCGAAAAGATGGGCAGGGTTGTCCACCAGGATCTGACGAATGATCGCTTCGTCCCCTACCCAGTTCATGAACACGTCCAGCAACTGGCCGACGTCCGGTGATTGTTCGGCCATGCGCACAAAGGGCCAGTCAGACCCCCACAGCAGCCTGTCTGGCCGCTTGTTCACCAGGGCCTGGTGGAATGGCTGCAGCTCGGCGTATGCAGGTGCCTGCCGGGACACCCGGCAAAGCGACAGCTTTGCCCACACCTGGCCGCTGTCGAGCAGGGCCAGAAACTGCTGGAATGCCGCGCCTTCCACGCCGGCCGCCACATCGAATTGCCCCATGTGGTCGAACACGATCGGCATGTCGAGATGCCTGACCGTCTCGAAGACACGCGGGCAGTCCTGGGCCTTGGCCCAGATGTGCGCGTGCCAGCCCCGTTCGCGCATGCGTGGCGCCAATTGGCACAGGGTATCGACGCCTATGCTGCCGGCGTAACGCTTGCCGCTGCTGGGGTCGAGCATCTCGATAAAGCGCAGCCCGCGTACCCCCGCCTGATGCAAGGTGTCGAGGCTGGCGTCGCTGATGCTCGCATCGGCAACGGCGATGCCCCGTGCCCGGCCGGCCAGCTCACCCAGGGCATTGACCAGGGCGCGGGTATCGGTGCCATAAGGTGCCGGCTGCACCAGCACGCCCCGGTCCAGGCCGACGCTGTCCAGCATCTGGCGATAGACCGAGGGCGCTGCCAATGGAATCGCATACGTGGCCGGGCCGGTGGCAAAGGTATCGAGCGGGCCGAAGACGTGGCAGTGCACGTCACAGGCACCCGCCGGCACGCTTCGAGCGGTGAGCGCCGGCATGCGCGGTTCAATGGTGTCCATCAACGCTCCCCCATCGCAGGATGTGCGCCAGCCTGGAAAACCGCCGGCGCCGGCTCTGTCAAACGCGGTAAGCCGCACTGGGCATCGGTTGCCACTTGCAGGGGCGCCTTGACCTCATCGGGCAACGGAATACGGTGCACGTTCAGGGTCATGGCAACCAGCGTGTAGTAGCCGATCACCGAAGACAATTCGACCACGCCCACCGTGCCCCAGCGCGCATGAATGCGCTCGTACACGTCTTCCTGAACGTCGCCATGCAGTTGCATCTGCCGGGCGAAGGTATAAATGTCCCAGGCCTCCGAGTCGTCGAACACCGGTGCCTCCCCTGCTGCAATGGCATCGATGATCGTGCTCTGCAACCCGGCCTTGGCTGCGTCGTCGGCGTGAATATGCCATTCCAGCTGGCCATTCCAGCGCCGCGCAGTGACCAGGATCGCCAGTTCACTCAAGCGTTTAGGCAACACCGTGTCGTAACGCAGTACTTCGCCCAGGCGCTGCCAGCGGTCAGCCAGCACCGGGTTATGCATGGCGGCCCGCAAAGGGCCCACAAGGCGCCCGCGGGGGCCACGGACAACGGCTTCATACACTTCAGCCTGCGCCTCGGACATGGTGCGGGCATCAAACAGCGGAATTCTGGCCATGACTCACTCCTGCGAGGCGGCGGATGGAACAGGGATCGTGATGCCAAGCTCACGCAACACCTCAGCCGTGTGCTGGCCCAACAGCGGCGGTGCACGGTTGAAATCCAGGCTGGCATTGCGCATGCGAATCGGGCTTACCACTTGCGGTACCACGCCGGCCAGTGGGTGGGGCAGCTGGCGCAGCATTTCTCGGGCCTGCACCTGCTCGTCGGCGAACACCATGGGCACCGTGTTGATCGGCCCGCACGGCACCTTGGCTGCTTCCAGCGCGCTCAGCCATTCCTGCAGCGGGCGCTCGGCAAGCCGCTCGGCGATAAGGCGCAGCAAGGACGGCAGGTTGTCGACCCGGGCCTGGTTGGTGGCATACAGGGGATCGTCGGCCAGTGCTGGCGCTGCAATCACTTCGCAGAAACGCCGGAACTGACCGTCGTTGCCTACCGCCAGCACGATGTGGCCATCGGCGCACTTGAAAACGTCTTGTGGCTGGATGTTCGGGTGGCGATTGCCAGCGCGCTGAGGGGTCTTGCCCGATACCAGGTGGTTCATGGCCTGGTTCGCCAGCACCGCCGTCTGCACATCCAGCATGGCCAGGTCGATGTACTCGCCCTCACCGGTGCGCTCGCGGTGCGCCAGTGCAGCCAGCACCGCCACGGTGGCATACATGCCGGTCATGATGTCGACGATCGGGATACCGACCTTCTGTGGCCCACCGCCCGGCAGGTCGTCCCGCTCCCCGGTCACGCTCATCAAGCCGCCCATGGCCTGGATCATGAAATCGTAGGCGGCGTTGTCACGCTTGGGTCCGGTTTGCCCGAACCCGGTAATGGAGCAGTAGATGATATCCGGCTTTACCGCCTTGAGATCGTCGTAACTCAGCCCGTAGCGGCTCAAGGTACCGACCTTGAAGTTCTCCAGGACTATATCCGACGCGGCCGCCAGCTCCCTGACCACCTGCTGCCCGGCCGGGTCCGCCAGGTCGACGGTGACCGAGCGTTTGCCGCGGTTGACCGACAGGTAGTAGCCGGCTTCTTTCGTCGCGTTGCCTGCTTGGTCTTTGAGGAAGGGAGGCCCCCAGGTACGGGTGTCATCCCCGACCTCGGGGCGCTCGACTTTGATTACGTCAGCACCGAGGTCAGCCAGAACCTGTCCCGACCAGGGGCCTGCCATGATCCGGCTCAGATCGAGAACGCGGATATGTGAAAGTGGGCCTGCCATGTTATGGACTCCAGAGTTAGGTGGCGCTCGGCGCGTTGTCATCACGAATTGCGGTCGCGGCCACCGCGGGGCGCGACTGGAACTGCTGATACCAGTGCGCCAGGGCCGGATGGCCAGGGCGCCAGGCAATGAATGACCAGCGAAAATCCAGCTGGCCAAGCGCACAACCGATGGCGATATGGCCTAGCCCGAAGGGTGCGGCTTCAAGCTCGGCAGCCTGGGCTTCCAGGGCGGCGAGCACGGCTTGGCATTTTGCGTTGAAGGCATTGAGAAAGGGGTCGTCGGCACAGTCGTGGGGCAAGCCACGGTCGATGTACCAGTTGCGCCACAGCAACAGCACATCGATGAATCCGTCGCCCAGCGCTTGCCAGGTCATGGCTTGCAGGTAACGGGCACGGTCGGCCGGGACCAGCCTGGTGCCATTGTGCAGGCCATCGAGGAAGTCACAGATGACACGCGAGTCGTAGAGCTTGCGGCCATCGGCCAGCACCAGCGTCGGGATCTTGTTCAAGGGGTTGTCGAGCATGACCTGCTCATTGAGCTGGTTCATGCCCACGACATTGCGCACGCAGGTGACGCGGTCGAGCAGACCCGTTTCGTGCAGTACGATCATCACCTTGCGTACGAACGGTGAGCGCGGCGACCAGTGCAGGGTCATCGCTTGGCTTGCCGGGTGGGGAGTAGAGACAAAGGTCACTTTTGATCCTATGTGCTAACTTTATGACCTTTTCAGTATAGACCTATCTGAAAAGCGCTTGCCATCCCCCGTGCAATGATTTTTTCTCAGGCGTGCGCAGGCGCGCTCAACCGGCTGGATTCGCGCGCCTCGAAGCGCTGCTGCCATTGGGCAAGCTGGGGGTGGCTGGCATGCCACGGCACGTCGGCGAAGCGAACCGCCAGGTAGCCCAGGGCGCAGCCGATCGCGATATGGCCAATACCGTAGGCAACCGTATCCAGTTGCGCCACCTCATGCTCCAGCAATTGCAGGGTCGAGGAGAGCTTGAGTGCGCTGGCGTGCAGGAAGTCCTGCTGCTGTTGGGCCTCGGGCCGCTCACGTTCATGTCGCCATACAATCAGCGTGTCACACAAGCCATCGCCCAACGCCTGCCAGCGCAAGGCTTGCCAACGCCTGTCGGCCTGCTGCGGGTACAGCCCCGGGCCGTGCCCGAGGGTATCGAGGTATTCACAGATCACCACAGAATCGAACAACACCGAGCCGTTACCCAGCTCCAGTGTTGGAATGCGCATCAACGGGTTGATCGCCAGCAGCGCAGCATTGGGCACGTGCCGGGAGACCTTGGTGCGCACACAGCGCACCTGGCCTGCCAGCCGGCGTTCATGGATCACGCACATGACCTTGCGCACGAACGGCGACAGTGGCGACCAATGCAGCGTCATCCCGCCAGTCATACGCTGACCTTGACGTCGAGCCTGACCACGTCACCACGGTATACCCCATCCCCGACGAACACCAACCGCCCCTGGTCATCGATGGCAGACCGGTAACAATAGGCAACCGGGGCATTGAGCGGGATCTCCAGCGCCTCTGCAGTCGCCAGGTCTGCCGTGCCAATGGTGATGGTCTGGTGCACTTCCTTCAGCGTCAGGCCGGGCAGGTCCTTGAGAATTCGCAAGGTCGTGTGGGTTTCAAGCAGTTTCGCCGGAATCTTGCGCACCAGCCGCGCATCGATGAATGCGTTGCCGATGTAATACGGTTTGCCTTCGCGCAGGTGGCGGCGCCGCCAGCACCGGTACTCCGGTGCCATTTCACCGATCTTGTGCTGCACATTGACAGGCTGGGCCTTGACGTCGAAAGACAGCACCTCTGTCGTGACCCCTTCCGGTGACAGCAACAGGCCCGACCAGTCGGTGGGCACTTCACACCACATCTGCTCTTGTGGCTGCTGGATGACGAAGGTGCCCTTGGCACGGAAGCGCCGTATCAGCTTGTCCTCTTCGAGGATGTCCAGCGCTTGACGCACCGTTGCGCGAGCCACGCTGCACTCCGCGGCAAGGTCATCCACCGTGGGTATCTGCCCACCTACCGGCCACAGGCCTTGCTCGATCCTGCGGCGGAACAACGTGGCCAGCTGGATGTAGCGGGCTACGCCACTGCGGCTGAAATCAATGCCTGACTTGCTGGCCAATGCATCTAGGTCTTTCATCAATTCTTCTCGTTTGTGAGCCCCGTGGGGCATGCCTTGATCGCGCGGCGGCAGTATCGCATAAACCATAGGTTTGCATTATTAGCCTTTGTGGTCCATTGGCATTTAATTCTATAGGTCATCCTATTGACCTTTAAGGCCTCGTGTACGTACAGTGTTGGCATCATTCGCACTGTCACACGGGTATCAGGCATGAGCACCGCACTGAGCAAAACAGCCAGCATTGGCATCATAGGGGCAGGCACGATGGGTGCGGGCATCGTCGCCGTGGCCTTGCGAGCCGGGCATGCCGTGTACCTGCACGACACGCGCCAGCAAGCGCTGACCCAGGGCGCCGAAAGCGTCACCGCCTCGCTGGATCGATGGGTCAAGCGCGGGTACCTGACTGCCCGGCAACGGGACGAATGCCTGGCCCGGCTGACCCTGGCAGCCGAGTTGAGCGAACTCTCGGCGTGCGCACTGGTGGTGGAAGCCATCATCGAAAACCTGGAAATCAAGCAACAACTGTTCAGCGCACTCGAAGCAGTGGTCGGCGAGCACACCATCCTCGCCAGCAACACCTCCTCCATCTCGATCACGGCGATCGCGGCAACCCTGCAAAGGCCGCAGCGCATGGTCGGCATGCATTTCTTCAACCCGGCAACGGTGCTGCCGCTGGTCGAGGTGGTCAAAGGCGAAGCCACCTGCGCAACCGTGGTAGCCCAGGTCAGCGAACTGGCCACCCAGTGGGGCAAATGCCCAGTCGAGTGCAAGTCAACGCCAGGCTTCATCGTCAACCGCGTGGCCCGCCCGTTCTACGCCGAAGCCCTGCTGGGCCTGGAAGACCAAGTGGCGCCTGCTGCAGTGATCGATGCCGCGTTGCGCGATGCAGGCGGGTTTCGCATGGGGCCGCTGGAGCTGATGGACCTGATCGGCCACGACACCAATTTTGCGGTGACGCGAAGCATTTACGACGCCTTCTTCCAGGACCCTCGCTACCGCCCTTCGCTCACCCAGAAAGCACTGGTGGACGCTGGGTGGCTGGGCCGCAAGACCGGCCGCGGTTTCTACCGCTACGACCCGGGTTCGACGCCCGATGGCATCACCTATGAAGCCGCTTGCCCGCAACCGACGCTGGTCCAGCAATTTGGCGATTTTCCTGGGGCGCAAACCGTTCGGCACTTGGCCGAGGAACGTGGCTGCCCTATCGAAAGGCACAACGGCGACGGCTACCTGATGGTCGACGGCGTGCAGCTACGCCCTTGCCTCGGGCTGACTGCCCTCGCGCTGGCGACCGCCCAGGAACTCGACCAGGTCGTGCTGTTCGACGCCTCCACCCACCTTGAAGCAGCCTCCCTGGTCGTGCTCAGCGGCGCCGACACCTGCAGGCGCGCCTCCCTGGATAGCGTGGTTGGCTTTTTCCAGGCGCTGGGCAAGCAGGTGGTCATCATCGACGACGTGGCGGGCATGCTCGTGACACGCACGCTGTGCATGCTTGCCAACGAAGCGGCGCAGGCCGTCAGCCAAGGCATCGCCACCGCGCAGGCGGTCGACCTTGCCATGCTCAAGGGGGTCAACTACCCGGTGGGCCCGCTGGCCTGGGCCGACGCCTTCGGCAACCACAACGTGGTCACCGTGCTGGACAACCTGGCCCGCGCCTGCCCCGATGGCCGCTACCGCGCCAATGCGCTGCTGCGCCGCAAGGCACTGACCAACACGCCCTGGAACCACGCTGAATAGAGCCCGAACATGCCTTCGACAAACCCCGTTCACCAGCAGATTCACACAGATGGCTACGCCATCATCACCCTCGACCGGCCAGAGCGTCGCAACGCCCTGAACCTGGAAATCAAACAGCTGCTGGCCGAGGCCGTAGAGGCACTGGCAGGCGACCCGCGCGTGCATGCCTTGGTGATCACCGGTGCAGGTGGCTATTTCGTCGCCGGCACGGATATCGCCGAGATGCGCGACATGACCCCCACTCAACACACGGCCCTGCAAACCGGACGCCTGTTCGAAGTCGTCGACCGCTGCGAAAAGCCGGTGATCGCCGCGATCGAGGGCTACGCCCTGGGTGGCGGCTGCGAGTTGGCCCTGGCCTGCGACATCATCATTGCCTCGCGCACGGCGCGCCTCGGCCAGCCGGAAATCAACGTTGGCATCATGCCAGGGGCAGGCGGCACCCAGCGCCTGCTGCGCACCATCGGCAAGTACCGCACGGCGTTGCTCACCCTCACAGGTGAACCCCTCAGCGCTGAACAGGCTTTCAATGCCGGCATGCTTTCCGAAGTGTGTGACGAAGGCGCTGCACTGCAGCGCGCATGTGCCATCGCCGCGCGTATCGCCGCTCAGCCGCCCTTGGCCGTGCGGGCGATCAAGGCACTGTTGGCCACCGGTGAGGACGCCCCCCTGCATAGCATGTTGAAGCTTGAAAGAAGCGCCTTCGTGCAACTGTTCGACAGCGAAGACCAGAAAGAAGGCATGACTGCCTTCCTGGAAAAGCGCAAGCCAACCTATCGCGGGCACTGATGCCCGCTGCGGCAAGGCGAAACCCACCTGCAAGGACCATTGAACATGCCGACCATCGTCAATCTCGGGCCCATTCCCGACATGCTGGAGCGCCGCCTGCGGGCGCGCTTCGAGTTGTGCCCCATCGCGCAGGCCGAAGCGCCCGAGCAGATCGAAGTGGCCGTGACCACCAGCATGGTCGGTGCCAGCGCTCAGCAGATGGCCCAGTTGCCGCGTTTGCAACTGATTCTGTGCAACGGTGCCGGCCTGGACCGCATCGACCTGGCTGAAGCGGCAGCACGGCACATCGAGGTGTTCAATACCGCCGACGCGGTTACCAAAGACACCGCTGATTACGCCGTGGCTTTGCTGTATGCCGCCAAGCGCAGGGTTACCCAGGCGGATCGCTTCGTCCGGGCCGGCCAGTGGGGCAAGGAAGCGTTCACACCCACCCGCCGCGTCAGCGGCAGCAAAGTCGGCATTGTGGGGTTGGGCAAGATAGGCACGCTGGTGGCCAAGCGCATGCAGGGGCTGGGGCTTGAGGTGGGCTACCACACGCCCAGGCCAAAGCCGGCAGCCGGGCTTGCCTATTTCGATCACATCGAGCAACTGGCGGCCTGGTGTGATGTGCTGGTGCTGTGCTGCCCTGCAACCCCCGCCACCGACCGGCTGGTCGGTAGCCAGGTGCTGCAGGCGCTAGGCAGCGCCGGCACGCTGATCAATATCTCGCGCGGCTCCGTGGTCGCGGAAGATGACCTGATCCAGGCGTTGGGCCAAGGCGTCATCGCAGCCGCGGCGCTGGATGTGTTCGCCAGCGAACCGGCACTCGACAGCCGCCTCGCCACCCTGCCCAACGTCATTCTCTCCCCGCATGCGGCTGCCATTACCGTTGAAACCAGGGCCGAGATGGCAGCGCTGCTGTACCAGCGCGCCGCCGCTCACTTCCAGGCCGGGCTCACGGGTTGATGTAGCTGGTTTTCACCTGGGTGAAGAACTCGGCCGCATAACGGCCTTGCTCCCTGGGCCCGTAGCTGGAGCCTTTGCGCCCGCCAAAGGGCGCATGGGGGTCGACCCCTGCGGTCGGCGCGTTGACCATGACCATGCCGGCTTGCAGCCCGCGCTTGAACCGCGCAGCCTGCTTGAGGGAGGTCGTGCACACCCCGGCCGACAAGCCATAAGGCGTTGCATTGGCCACGGCCAACGCCTGCTCGGCATCCGCCACCCGGATCACCGCCGCCACCGGGCCGAAAATCTCTTCCTGGCAGATACGCATGGCCGGCGAAGCGCCAACGAACAACGCGGGCGTCAGGTAGAAGCCGGGCTTGCCCTCGACCTCTGCAATGGCCTGGCCGCCGTACACCAGCTCAGCGCCTTCGCGCTGGCCCAGCTGGATATAGTCGACGTCCTGGGCGAGTTGTGCGGCATCCACCACCGGGCCAATCCGGGTTGCCGGGTTGCGCGCATCGCCCACCTGCAAGCCTGGCAGCTTCGCCAGCATCGCCGCCACAAAGCGGTCATGGACCTTGTCGGTCACGATCAGCCGTGACGATGCCGTGCAGCGTTGCCCGGTCGCGTGATACGCGCCGTCGAGGGCGCAGGCCACGGCCACCTCGATATCGGCATCATCCAGCACCACCAGTGGGTTCTTGCCGCCCATCTCCAGCTGGAAGCGCGCCATGCCACCTGGGCGGGCGACTGCTGCTTGCGCCACCTTGCGGCCAGTGCCCTCCGAACCGGTAAAGCTGATGGCCGCCAGCCTGGGGTCGTTCAGCAGCACATTACCGATCTCGCGGCTGCTGCCCATCACCAGGTTGAATGCGCCGGCAGGCAGGCCAGCGCGGCTGATGATTTCAGCGAGCACCCAGGCGCAACCAGGCACCAGTTCAGCGGGTTTGAACACCACGGTATTGCCGTAGGCCAAGGCTGGGGCAATCTTCCAGGCCGGAATCGCCAGCGGGAAATTCCACGGGGTGATCACCGTCACCACGCCTATCGGTTCACGGGTAATCTCCACCGTCATGCCCGGGCGGGTGGAAGCCAGCAGCTCGCCTGGCAGGCGCAGGCACTCACCGGCAAAGAACTTGAAGATCTGCCCCGCCCTCAGCACCTCGCCGCGGGCATCGGGCAAGGCCTTGCCCTCCTCCCGTGCCAGCAAGTCTGCCAACTCGTCACGGCGGGCCAGAATTTCGCTGCCGATGCTGTCCAGTGCATCACTGCGCTGTTGCGGCCCCCATGCTGCCCACTCCGCCAGCGCCTCGCTGGCGGCGGCGAACGCCGCTTGTGCCTGGGCTTCGCTGGCGCGTGCGTAGTGCCCAATGATATCTCGGGTATCAGAGGGGTTGATGTTGGTCGAGACCGCTTGGCCCTCGACCCATTTTCCGTCGATGAAATTGCAATACATCGCTTTGGGCTACTCCCACATCCTAAAGACCGGCAGCGCTCACCCCGCGCGGCGCTGCCACTGGCACATCAGCCCCGTTCGCGGGCGCGCGCGAGGTTGTCCTTCAGTAACGACGGCACACGCTCGTCGAACCCCAGGGCCACACGGCGAACTTCCGGGCTGTCGGTGGGTTGATGGCCGACACCCAGCGCACTGGCGCGCGGTGCGTCGATGGCAATGACCTGCCCACGAATGCGGCCGATGCCGGTCACCTCGCACTCCACCACGTCGCCCGCGCCGATACTGCGCGAGTGGCACGGCGTGCCCATGAGAATGACGTCGCCCGCCTCCAGGGTGATATGCCGCGCCAGGTCGGCGATCACGTAATGCGGGCCCCAGATGGTTTCATCGCCGATGTGGGCCTGCTGGACCACCTGGCCGTTGACGTAGGTGCGCAGCGTCTGCTCGAACAGGTTCACCCCGCGCACGATGCCCGGGCCGATCGGCAGCAGCGTGTCGGCGCCTTTGACGCGCAGCATGCTGCCCTGGTCGGTGTCGCGGAAATCCTGCAGGCCCATGTCCAGCGCCGGGCAGAAACCTTCGATGTAGGCCCAGGCTTCATCGGGGGTGACGTTACGGCAGTTGCGCCCGATCACCACGGCGTACTCGCCCTCGTAGTTCAGGTACTGGCAGTCTGCGGGTTTGTGGATCTGCCCTTCATGCCCATTGAGCGACGTGCGCGGCTTGACGAAATACGTCGGGGTTTCGGTAGGCTTGGCCTTGTTGCGTGTTTCGAAACTCCGCGAGCTGTAGCTGATGTGCACAGCGATGATCTTGCCGGGGTTGACCGGCGGCAGGTAGGCCTGGCCTTCGGCAGCGATCACCCGACCATCGTCCAGGCGCAATTGCCCGGCCGCGTCACCTTCCTCGATCAGCGTGCCCCAGCACGCGGTGCCGCCCAACAACACCCGGCGTCGCTCGACACGGGGGCCACGCATGACTTCAGGCAAGGCCTGGAGTGGAAACTCGAAATCCATTTTTTCTAACCTCTTGAAATGTTCAGCGCTTGCCAGTGCGCACGAAAGCGACAACCACCAACCCGGCCATCAGCACGAAGCCGGCAATGATGTACATGGCGCTGGCGGTAGTACCGGTATTGGTCTTGATCCAGCCCACCAGGTACGGGCTGAAGAACCCTGCCAGGTTGCCGATGGAGTTGATCAGGGCGATCCCGGCAGCGGCAGCCACGCCGCCCAACATGCCCGTGGGCATGGACCAGAAGATCGGCGCCATGCTCTGCAGGCCCATGCTGGCCAGGGTCAGGGCGAACATCGCGGCCATGGTGTTGTGCTGGAACACCACGGCCAGGGCCAAGCCCAATGCCCCGGTGCTGGCAGCCGCGCAATAGTGCCAACGGCGCTCGCCGGTACGGTCGCTGTGGCGGCCGACCAGAATCATCGCAACCACGCCGAAGGCGTAGGGGATTGCCGACAACAGGCTAATGTGGGTGGTGCTTTCAACGCCGGTTGCCTTGATGATCGAAGGCAGCCAGAACCCAAACCCGTACTGCCCCATGGAGCTCCCGAAATAGACCAGCGCGAACATCCACACCAACGGGTGGCGTAGCACTGCCCCCAGTGACAGCTCGGTTTTCACCTTGCTTTCGCTGTCGATGCGCGCCTGCAGCAAAGTCTTCTGTTCGTCGGTCAACCACTTGGCGCTGCTGATACGATCGTCCAGATAGAACAGCACCGCTACCCCCACGATCAGCGACGGAATCGATTCGACCACGAACAGCCACTGCCAGCCGGCCATGCCGTAGCTGCCATCGAGCGAATCCATGATCCAGCCCGAGAACAGCCCGCCAAGCAAGCCCGCCAGCGGTATCGCCGACATGAACAGCGCCATGATCCGGCTGCGGCGGTTAACCGGGTACCAGTAGGTGAGGTAAAGCACGATGCCGGGGAAGAACCCTGCTTCCGCGGCGCCCAACAGAAAGCGCAGTATGTAGAACGTGGTCTGATCATGGACCAACGCCATCGCACCGGTGAGCAACGCCCAGCTGATCATGATGCGCGCGATCCAGCGGCGGGCGCCCACGCGGTGCATGATCAGGTTGCTCGGCAGCTCGAACAGGAAGTAGGCGAGAAAGAACACGCCTGCACCCAGGCCGTACACTGCCTCGCTGAACTGCAGGTCGTCCATCATCTGCAGCTTGGCGAAACTGACATTGATCCGGTCAAGGAACGCGATGACCAGGCACAGGCACAAGAAAGGAATCAGCCGCCGCGTCACTTGGGAATAGGTGGCTTCTTCAATGTCCAGCGCGGCCAGCGGGAGCGGGCCGGTAACGGCATTACCGTTCATGGGTTTGCCTCATCTTATTATTGTAGGGGTGGTTGGAAATCGGTCAGACGTCGAACCAGACGTGGATGTTGCCGGTACCGCGGGCGTTCTCGTATTCCGACAGCGCAGTACCCTTGCCCTGGAACTTGTCGCCGCCCAATGCACCCAGCATCTGCAGGTAATGGGCACCGAACGCTTCCCACGGCTGGCGCCGGTAGTCCTCATCCCAGCGCGCCAGAATCTGGTCATGGCGCCCTTCGGCCATCAAGGCGATAGCGCCTTTGTCACTCTCCATGGCCGCCGCGGAAGACACGTTGCTTTCATGGAAAATGCGCGGGTTGTTGGGCTTCCAGTCGATGCCGTTGAACTTGTGGCTCAGCGCCCCTGATGCCAGCAGCACCACGCGCAGGTCACTGCGCCGGATGGCCTCGCCGACCGCCTCGCCCGACTGCAGGAACTGCGGCCATTCGCAGTTCTGACAGGAGCTGACGGTGACCACGGGAATGTCCAGGGTTTCCAGGCGCAGCAGCTTGATGACGTTGATCGTCGCGTACTGGCGCTCCAGGTCTGGGTGGGCGATTGCCCGGTTGTACCCCCCCTGCTCGCGGGACACCTGCTCGATGGCTTGCGCCAGCGCCGGGTAACCACGGTAGGCATAGGGCACGCCATGCAGGTACCACGGCATTTCATCTGAGGTGTAGCGCCCTTCATAACGCGCACTGGCATCGACCAGGTGATAACCGGTGGTGAACCAGTGGCTGTCGAAGATCACCACCACATCGGGTTTGAGCGCCTGGATTTTTTCGCGTACACGCGCAAACCCGGCAATCAGGTCAGAGTCCTCCCCGGCGCCCATGGCGCGGCGGAACTCTTCACACTGCATCAGGCCTGGGTGGTGCGACACAATCGCCGCGCCGACTATTTGTCCCATTTTTCGTTTTCCTTGTTATCGCTGGCTGAAACTGGCGCGGAACGGCTTTTGCGGCACGACCACGTCTTTCACGTCGCAGAAGAACTCGAAGCTCCAGTCGCCCCCCTCGCGGCCGATGCCGCTGCGCTTGATGCCGCCAAACGGTGCGGCAAGGTCGCGGATACCGAAGCTGTTGACCCAGATGAAGCCGGTGCGCACCTGCTGCGCGACGGCCGTGGCGTGGACGGTTTCGCCATAGCACACCCCGCCGAGGCCGAAGTCCGTGCCGTTGGCCATGGCCACGGCTTGCGCGTCGCTGCTGAAGGTCTGCAGGGTCAGGACAGGGCCGAACACCTCGTTCTGGACGATCTCGTCGGCCTGCTCGACGTTGCCGATCAGGGTCGGCTGCAGGTACTGGGCACCGTAGCTGTGCTTGTCACCGCCCCAGAGCACCTGTGCCCCGCTACTGACCGCACGCTCGATAAAGCCCTGGATACGTTCGACCTGGCGCGGGTGAATGACCGGCCCCACCTCGGTCGCCGGATCACGAGGGTCGCCCACCACCAGGTTTTCCACGTAACCACGCATGGCGGCGACGAAACGCTCGGCAACACGCTCATGCACCAGCAGCCGGGTGCCCGCCAGGCAGACCTGCCCGGCATTGCGATACATCAGCGCTGCGGTGGCAGCAGCGTTATCCAGGTCGGCATCCTCGAGCACGATGAATGCGCTTTTGCCACCCAGTTCCAGGCTGCAGGGCACCAGGTTGGCAGCGGCAGCACCGGCAATGACCTTGGCAGTGGGCACGCTGCCGGTGAACGAGATGCGCGCGATCCGCGGGTCGCTGACCA
This sequence comes from Pseudomonas sp. MB-090624, assembly GCF_003205245.1. NCBI lineage: Bacteria > Pseudomonadati > Pseudomonadota > Gammaproteobacteria > Pseudomonadales > Pseudomonadaceae > Pseudomonas > Pseudomonas sp. MB-090624. The sequence goes on from NZ_QJRK01000005.1 coordinate 140,585, forward strand.
GCTTGGCCCCGGTTGTCGCCCCGGTCCCTTGCACGATATTGAGCACCCCGGCCGGCAAACCGGCGGCGTGGGCGGCGTCAGCCAGCAACGAGCTGGTCAGGGGTGCCCACTCCGGCGGCTTGACGATGCAGGTGTTACCGGCTGCCAGCGCCGGCCCCAGCTTCCAGGTGGCCAGCATCAACGGTGAGTTCCACGGCGTGATGATCACGGCCACGCCGGCGGGGTCATGGCGGATGTGGTGGGTCGCCTGCTCGGTTTCCAGGCAGCGATCCTGCAGGGTGAGCGCGTGCTCGGCAAACCAGCTGATGTTCAGTTTGGCGCGGTTGATCACACCATGGCGCATGCGCGACAGCAGCACGCCGGCGTCGGTGCTTTCCAGCAGGCAAAAGGCGTCGGCGCGCTTGCCGATCTCTTCCGAAAAGCGGTCGAGGTACACCTTGCGCTGCGCCGCGCTGAGTGCACTCCACGACGTGAAGGCACGCTCGGCGGCCACGATCGCGGCCTCCACATGCTCCGCCTCGCCCTCGGCGATATGGCCCAGCACCTGCTGGTCGATGGGGCTGAAAAGCTCAAAGGTGGTCGCCGAGGCGATCCGCTGGCCGTCGATATAGTGGTCGGGGGAAACCTGTACACCGGCCACGTCAATAAGGGCAGATGGCATCGATAACTCCATTTTGTCGTTGTTGAAGGTCATCAAGCGCCTGGGGCTCAATAACCGGAGGAAGCAGGTGCGGCCTCGGACACGGGTGCCCGGACGCGCCCCAGTAGCGTGCGTGCCGCTTGCGCCAGCAGCGTGGCATCCACCCCTACGGCGACGAAGCGTGCGCCTCGCGCCGTGTAGCGCTGTGCCAAGGCAAGGTCGGTACTCAGTACCCCGGCCGCTTTTCCTGCAGCGTTCACCACGTCGATCGCCTGCTCGATGGCGGCGACCACCTCAGGGTGCCCCGGCTGCCCGATCAAGCCCATCGAAGCGCTCAGGTCGGCAGGCCCGAAGAACACGCCGTGCACCCCCTCCACCGCGGCGATCTGCTGCACGTTGGCCAGCGCCTCTACGGTTTCCACCTGAACCAGCAAGCACACCCGCTCGTTGGCCTGGGTCAGGTACTGCGCATCGGCGCCCCACCGTGACGACCGGGCAAGGCCGCAGCCCACACCCCGCACACCCTGCGGCGGGTAGCGCATGGCCCGCACCAGGTCGCGCGCCTGTTCGGCGTTTTCGACCATGGGCACCATCAGCGTCAGGGCACCGGTTTCCAGCACTTGCTTGATCAGTGCCGCATCCCCGTGCGGCAGGCGCACCACGGGGTGCCCGGGATAGGCTGCAAGGCTTTGCAGGGTGGCCAGAATCGTGCGCAGATCGTTAGGGCCATGCTCACCGTCGATCAACAGCCAGTCGAACCCCGCGGTAGCGCAGACTTCAGCGCTGTAGGCATCGGCCAGGGCCAGCCACAACCCGATTTGCGCCGTGTCGAGGGCCAGCGCTTCGCGGAAGGAACGGGCGGTCATACGAACCTCAGCGAGATCGAACCGAGCGGGCCGTAGTCGGCATGGAAAGTGTCGCCAGGCGCACATGCGACCGGGCGCGTGAACGAGCCACCCAGGATGATCTGCCCGCTTTCAAGGCCTTCGCCATGCAGGGCAAAACGGTTGGCCAGCCACGCCACGCCATTGCCGGGGTGGTTGAGCACCGCCGCCCCCAGCCCCGACTCTTCGATGACCCCGTTCTTGAACAGCAACGCACCAGCCCAGCGCCAGTCCACCTGGTCGGGCCGCATCGGCCGGCCACCCAGGATGATCCCGGCGTTGGCTGCGTTGTCGGCGATGGTGTCGCGCACCTGGCGGGGCACCTTGCTATCGCGGTCGAACTGCTCGATTCGCGCATCGATCAGTTCAAGGGCAGGCATCACATAGTCAGTGGCGTTGAGCACGTCGAGCAAGGTCACGTCAGGGCCACGCAGGGGGCGCGCAAGGATGAACGCCAGCTCGACCTCCAGGCGCGGCACGATGAACCGCGACGCCTGCACTTCAGAGCCGTCGGCCAACAGCATGTCATCGAGCAAGGTGCCGTAGTCGGGCTCGGTGATCTGTGCCGAGATCTGCATGGCCCGTGAGGTGAGGCCGATCTTGTGGCCAATGACCTTGCGCCCCTGGGCAAGCTGCAGCGCTATCCATTCGCGTTGGATGGCATAACTGTCGTGGATCGTCATATCAGGGAAGCGTTGGGAAAACTGCCGCACCTGTTGGCGCGAAACCTGCGCTTCGTGGAGTTCGGCAGCCAACGCCCGATGAGTTGATCGCTCAAGCACTGTGGGTGTCCCCCGGCCATGAGTGGCCTGTTGTCGTTGTGGATTGAGGGGATTCTTACGGATTGACTTAGCAATAAAAAGCAATGAAAGTTGCTCTTAAATCAACCTGGGCTTGATAATCATGGCTTTCTTGCGCTTCACCCTGCGCCAACTGGAAACCTTCGTCTGCGTGGCAGAACTGCGCAGCTTCGCCGGCGCCGCAGAGCGCCTGGGCATGACGCCGCAGGCCGTGAGCCAGCTCATCGCTGAGCTGGAAAAGGTGCTGTCGTTCCGCCTGTTCGATCGCTCCACCCGCAAGGTCAGCCTCTCCGCGGCAGGCAGTGACTTTTTTGCCTCGGTGCAAACCACCATGCGCCACGCGCGCGCCTGTGAAAGTACCGCTTCCGATGTGCGCAACCGGGCTGCGGGCGTGGTCCGGATCGGGGCGCCCCTGGTGCTGGCCAGTCGCGCGCTACCTGCTGCGATAAAGGCCTATGGCCTGACCCACCCCAAGGTCGTGGTGCGCATCCGCGACCTGCCGGTGGAGATGCTGGCCGATGCCGTCGCGGCAGGTGATGTGGACTTGGCGCTGGGCCCGGATCGCCCGGTTGGCACGGATGTTCGTCGCCAGGCCATGTTCGAGAGCCGCTGGGTGTTGTTCTGCTCGCCGGACCACGTGCTGGCCAGCAGGGCCAGGGTCACCTGGCACGATCTGCATGATATTCACCTGGTGGCCTCGGGCCGGGACCACGAACGCAGCGTACTGCCCATGCACGCAAACGCACCGGAGGCGCTGCGCATCAGCCCGGTAGAAATCGTGGACAACATCACCACGGCGCTGGGCATGGCCGAACAGGGGCTGGCAGCCACACTCGCCCCCGCCTACGTGGGTTGCCTGGCCAGGCACTACGGGCTCAAGACCTGCAACGTCGAAGACCCGGAAACCTTGCGCTCGGTGTGCCTGTATCAATCCACCGTGCGCAACCTTTCGCCCGCTGCCGACGGCTTCGCCGAATTCCTGGGCCCGTGGCTGAAAGAATGGGCCAGCCAGCTCTAAAGCTGGGCGGGCACGCCGTGCTGCACCACGCGGTGCCCCCGCAACAGCCACAACACCGCCCCGGCGGCTACCAGAATGCCAGGGGTTGCAGCCATCAGCACGGTGGCTGCGCCACTGCCAGCGGCCAGCATCTGCCCAGCCAGCAAAGGCCCGCTCATGGAGCCCAGCCGGCCGACCGCCACGGCAGCGCCAACGCCGGTGCCGCGAATGGCGGTTGGATAGAACCGGGGCACCAGGGCGTACAGCACCAACTGCCCACCAATGGAGAAAAAGCCTGCGGTGAAACCTGCGACCAGCATGCCGGTGAGGTGCGCGGAAAGGCCTAGCCCGGCGAGCGCCACGAGAATGCCGCAGTACATCAGCACTACCAGCATCGCCACATTCCACCGGTCGAGCAGCCGCCCGAGCATCAGCGCACCCAACGCCCCGCCCACGTTCAGCACGATCTGCACGGTGGCTGCGTCGACCCGGCTGAAGCCCAGCCCCCTCAGCAATGTGGGCAGCCAGTTCTGCAGGATGAACAGCACCATCAGCGTGAAAAAGAAGCCGACCCACAACAGCAGCGTGGGTCTGGCGGTGTCGCGCTGGAACAGGCCACGCCAATCGGCCTGCTGCCGCGCGCCGGCTGCTCGTTGCGCGCTGAATGCACGCGACTCAGGTAGCCACCGGTAGAGCAGCGGGATGATCAGCAATGGCCCGACACCGCCCACGATGAAGACTGTTTTCCAGCTGTCCTCGGTGCCGGTAAGGCCGATGCCGGCCGCCAGGGCGCCGCCCAGCGGCATGCCGCAGTACATCAGGCTGACGGCCGTGCCATGCAGGCGCTGTTCGACCGCTTCGGAACACAGCGCAATCAGGTTGGGCATGGCTGCGCCCAACCCCAACCCGGTCAGGAACCTGGCGCACAGCAGGGTTTCATAGTTCCAGGCAAGGGCAGTGGCCAGCGAGAACAGGCCGAACAGGCTCACTGCGGCCATCAGCACCCGCTTGCGGCCAACCCTGTCCGCTAGCCAGCCGCCCACTAGCGCGCCAGGTAGAAGCCCGATGATGCTTGCGCTGAACACTAGGCCCAGCGCACTTGAAGAAAGGTCGAAATGGGCCGCCAGTGACGGGCCGGCGATACCGGCAGATTGAATGTCCATGCCTTCGAGCAGCGCGACTATGAAACACAGCCCGATGGTCAACATGGAGGAGCGCGCAGTGCATGTCATCGTGCTCATGGTGTCACCTTTTATTTGAATTGTGGGTGGTTACAAGTGCCTGGGCGTTGCAGGCAGCACCTAGAAACGAGGCAGGTCCGGGTGCGCCATTTGCCCTTCGTGGATATGCATGCCGCCAAGTTCCGCACAGCGATGCAGGGTGGGTATTGCCTTGCCGGGGTTCAGGATCGAATGCGGGTCGAACAGCGTGCGGATCTGCGCGAACACTTCCAGCTCGTGCGCACCGAACTGCCAGCACATGCCGTGTAGCTTCTCCGTACCGATACCATGCTCACCGCTTATCGAGCCGCCGGCCTCCAGCGCCAGCGCCATGATCCGGTCCGCCAGCGCCATTGCCCGCGCCTCCTCGCCCTGGTTGCGGCTGTCGTAGCGCAACACCGAATGGAGATTGCCGTCGCCGGCATGGAAACTCTGCACCACCTCGATCGCCGCCTCGGCGGCCATCTGGTTGATACGGTCCAGCACTTCACCCAGCAGCCGACGGGGTACTACGCAATCGGCCACATACACATCCCGCGCCGTTCTCAGCAACGCCGGCAGGATGTTCTTGCGCGCCGCCCACAGTTCGAGCCGCTCATGCTGCTCATCTGCCTGGCGCAACTCCAGCAGCCCATGCTGCCGGAAGATCACCTGGATCTGTTCCGTCCAGGCGGCGATCTCGGCGGCCTGGCCATCCAGTTCGCAGAGCAGCGCGCCGCCTGCATCCGTACGCAGCTTCAGCCCCGGCGAGTAACTGTCGGCAGCGATCAAGGACGCGTTATCCATGATTTCCAGCCCGGCAGGTACAATCCCGGCCCCGATGATAGCGGTCACAGCGTTGCAGGTGTCTCTTGGCGTGGAAAAAAAGCCCAGCAAGACACGAATTTTCGACGGCACAGGTAGCAGGCGCAGGCGCGCCTGGGTAATCAGGCCCAGCAGCCCTTCCGACCCGGTCAGCAACGACAGAAAGTCAAAACCCGGGGTATCCAGCGCGGCACTGCCCAGGTCGAGCACCTGGCCTGCCCCGTCGACCATTCGTACGCCCAGCAGGTTGTTCACCGTGAGCCCGTACTTGACGCAGTGCACGCCGCCTGCATTCTCCGCCACGTTGCCGCCAATCGTGCAGGCGCTCTGGCTGGACGGATCGGGGGCGAAGAACAGGCCATGGGGTTGCGCGTGCTCGGAAACCGCCACGTTACGTACGCCCGGCCCGGCCAGCGCCTGCCCTGCGGCTGCCAACACGGTGACAGAGCGAAGCCGGTTGAGGCCCAGCACGACACTGCCCGACACAGGCGTTGCCCCGCCAGAAAGACTGGTGCCGGCCCCCCGTGGCGTGACGGCTATGCGATGCTGCGCACAATAGCGCAGTACCTGGCAGACCTCGTCTTCATCAGCCGGCAGTACCACCGCCATGGGCCGCTCGCACAAATGAAACAGCGCGTCGCACTCGTAAGGGACGAGCGCCGCCGGCTCATCGATCACCCAGCGATCGCCCACGATCGCCTTGAAGGCATCGACGGCACACTGGCGCGCACGGTTGTGTTCAGGCATGTGAGCATTCCTCGTCAGGTAGACGCTGCGCAAGCAACTCCAGCCAGTGGCCGACCTCGACCGGGCTGGCTTTCTGCAGGTGCAGGATGCAGCCCACGTTGGCCGACACCACCCGTGAGGGCTGGCCGGCGGCAAGGTGACCCAGCTTGCGCGTGAGCAGTTCTTCACTGCGCTCGGGCTGCAGCAGCGAATACGCGCCCGCAGAGCCGCAGCACATGTGCTCCTCTTGCACGGGTATCAATGTGTAGCCCGCCCGGCGAAGAATGGTTTCTACCTGCGCTTTGGCCCGCAGGCTGTTGCGTAAGCTGCACGGCACATGAAAGGCCAACCGCTCTTCACCGGCTGCCAGCGGTTTCAGGGCAAGGGGCCGCTCAGCCCACAGGGCATTGAGGAACGTGCCAGGGTCTTGCACCAATGCACTGACCCGCGCCGCCTTGGGCGCGTAGGCCGGGTCATCGCGCAGCAAGTGCCCATAGTCCTTGAGCTGCGCACCACAGCCGGTAGATGAAGAAAGGATCGCTTCCGCGCCCCGCTCGATCGCGGGCCACCAGGCATCGATATTGCGCCGCATGGCCGCTTTGGCGGCGTGCGGCGCATCCAGATGCTGGCTGAGTGCCCCGCAGCAGCCACTTCCCGAAGCGTGCACCATGGCAACGCCAAACCGGTCCAGCAACAGGGACAGCGCCGCGTCATGCCCCGGCGTAAACACCGGCTGCACACAACCCTGCAGGCTCAGTACATGGCGCGCGTGCCTGGGCGCGAGCCCTGTTGCCAGTGCCGGGCGGTCGGGTACCAGGGCACGCAGGCGGCCTGGCAAACAGGGCTTCAACGCCCAGCCGATACGCGCCAGGGTGCCAAGGGCAGGCCTGCAGGTCATCACCGAACGAATGGCCAAACGCTTGGCGCGCTGCCAGAAGGGCCGCGGCTGTTGCGCGTTGATCAGTTGCTGCCCCAAGTCGATCAGGTGACCATACTGCACACCTGACGGGCAGGCAGTCTCGCATGCCTTGCAGTGCAGGCAGTTGTCCAGGTGCCCCCGCGTAACGGCCGTTGCCGTCCCGCCCTGAAGGGTGTCACGGATGAGGTAGATTCGGCCTCTTGGGCTGTCGAGTTCGTTTTCCAGCATTTCATAGGTCGGGCAAACGGAAGCGCACAGCCCGCAATGCACGCAACTCTCGACCAGGGCCGCAGCCTGGATTGCGCAATCGCTGGCGATCAAACGTTCATGCAGGTCTACACGCATTGGGTATTCTCTTTGGCAGCGTCACGCAAGGCGCCGCGATCGAAGATCCGGCAGGGGTCGAAAATATCCGCCAGGCCATGGCTCAACTGGGTCATGCCCGCAGACAATCCGTGCCAGTCCCCGCCTGCAGGCCCACGCCAGGCCAGCGCATGCCCGCCATGGTCTTGGGCCCAGCCATGAAGGTGCTGATCGCCGCTGGGCAGCCAAGCCCAGCGCAGGCCCCCTGCCCAATCGATTGCACCCGTCGCAGGGTGCAGCGGTGCATCGGGGCGCACGCTTGCCCTCCACAGCGTTTGCCCTGGCCTTGGTCGAAAAAAACCATGCTCACGATGAACCACACTGCGCCAGAAGGCCGCCCCATCAGCCACTTCGGCATACTCACCTGCCAGGTTCGCCAAGGCGTGACGAACGCTGTAATCGCTCCCGCTGTAGCGCAGGAACAGGCGGCCACCCACGTAAGCCGATGCGGACAGCAGGCCAGGCCCCTGGCCGCCCGCCAGCATCGTGGCCAGCGCCGTTTGCGCGGTACAGGCCGTGGCCACCGTCACCTCTGCCGCAGGCCGCGGCATCACGCGCAGCGTCACCTCGAGCAGCGCCCCCAGCATGCCGCGGCTGCCGCCCGCCAGGCGCGCCACGTCGAACCCGGCGACGTTCTTGACCACCCGCCCGCCAAAACGCAGGTCTCTTCCCAGGCCATCGATCAGCCGTACCCCGATCAGGTGGTCGCGCAGTGCCCCGGCATAGGGCCGCCGCGGGCCCGACCACCCCAGCGCCACCGCCCCACCTATGCTGTTGGTCTGTTGCACCACTGGCTCGAAACCGAGCATCTGGCCGTGCTCGGCCAACACTTGCTGGAGCAGCGCGACCGGGGTGGCGCACCGGACGGTCACGACCAGGTCACTGGGGTCGTACTCAACGATGCCGGTGTGCCCCTGCATGGAAATCACGGCAGCCTCGGTGGCCGCGTGGCTGTGGGTGCCGGCGCCGCGAATCTGCAGCGTGGTGTGGTCTGCGCGCGCCCGGGCGAAGTGCTCACGCAGCCAGGGGACGGCATCGCGTGCATCGGGTAAACGATGTTCGCCTGCGCTGGGCGTTGAACCGAAGGCTGACATGTAAGGCAATCTCGTGTTTTTTATTGTGATTCGCTGGCCAACGCCAGGCTTTGGCAGACGTTAATGAACGCCGGCGCGCAGGTCGACTGACTTATTTTCCCCAACGCATGAGCCGTAGCTCATGTGCTTTTGGCGCTGTATCGAACGCGTCATGCCGATACAATCCAGCCACCGGCAATTGCCGCAATCGCCCCCGGACCACAATGACTGATAGTGACAACAAAGCGCTGCTGGACAGGTTCTTCCGGTCATCGCTCAGCCTCAAGCAACTGCGCATACTGGTAGCGCTTGCCGACCTTGGGCAGGTGCGCAAGGTGGCTGAAGCCATGAACGTCAGCCAGTCTGCTGTTTCCAAGCAGCTGGCAGAAATACAGGAAGGTATCGGGCACCCTGTCGTCACGCGGGTCGGCAACCGCCTGGCGCTGACACCGGTGGGGCTGGCCCTGATCAGCAGCGCCCGGGGCGTGCTCCATCATCTGGAACGGGCGCAGCATGAAATCCTTGCCCTGCGCGAGGGCAAAGGTGGGCACCTGGTGCTAGGCACTGTCTCATCAGTGTGTGCGACATTGGTGCCTGGCGCGCTCAACTACCTGTACGAGCACGCGCCCTCGGTGTCGATCAAAGTGGAAGAAAACACCGCCGACAAACTCATCCCGCAGCTGGTCGACCGTTCGATCGACATGGCGATTATCCGCATATGGCAACCGTTGGCAGTGGCGGGTGTCTCCCAGCAAACCTTGATGCATGAAGCCCTGGTCATCGTCGCCGGGCCTGATCACCCGCTCGCGCGGCAGGGCGTGGTCGACTGGGCACAGACCGTCAAGTACCCCTGGATCGTGCCGAACGCGGGTTCACCCGCACGTGAGGCACTGGAGGCGATGCTGGCCATGCATGGCTTGAGGTTGCCTGGCGGGACCATAGACTCCATTTCCATGACGCTGATCGTCTCGCTGCTGGCCCACAGCCGGCACTTGTGCTTGCTGCCCGAGCACTTCGCCAGAAAACTGCAAGCCAGAAACGAGGCGAGTATTTTGCCAGTGAATACCGCAAACCTTCTGTCTGAAGTACGGGCAGTGTGGTGCACCGCCAACACCAACCCGGCACTCAACACCCTGCTGCGTTGCCTGGCGTACGCCTCAGCGTGATTCGATGGTGTGAGGGGGCGTGCTCGCCCCTCCCTACCCGGCTCACCAGAGCGCTATCTGGTACCCCAGGATCACCCGGTTCTCGTCAAGATCGGTGGTCAAGCCATTGCCCGAGCGGAACGACACATTCCGCCAACGCAGGCTCAAATCCTTCAATGGCCCCGACTGTATGACGTAGGCGATATCCATGTCGCGCTCCCACTCATGCCCGTCCGCCACGCCGCTGGCTTCGATACTGCGCCCTTGTACGTAACGCGTCATGAAAGTAAGCCCGGGCACGCCCATGGCCGCAAAGTTGTAGGTGTAGCGCAACTGCCACGCGCGGGTGTTCTGTTTTGCAAAGGTATTGTGCGTGACCAGGTTGACCGAATAGGGGTCGGCACCTGCCAGGAACGGAAAGTTGCCGTCCCCAGACAATTTCTGCCAGCCAGCACTGAAGCCATGCCCTTGGGTATCCAGTGTGACCATGCCATTGAGGAAGTCGTTGTCGATGTCGCCCCCGATGGCCCGGCCTTCATCGAGGCTATGGAAATAGCGCAGATCGGTCACAAGCTTCAGCCCAGGGGCTATTTCAGCCGTGTGATTCAGGCCCACGAAATGCTGTGCATAGGCGTCTTCCAGGCGCGCGTAGTAATAACTCAGCGAGAGGTCTTTGTTGACCGTGTAGGCTCCACCCGCGAAATCAAAGTCGCCAGCACTCAAGCCGTTATACGCGTAGGCCATGTCCTTGTTATCGGTCGAATCGCGAAGGTTGACCCGGGTCAGTTGGCCAAGCGTCAGGCTAAGGTTGTCGACATCCTTGGAGGTCAACATTGCTCCCGTGTAGCGCGTGGCCAACAGCCTCGTATCGTTGTACATGACCACGGGCAAGTTGGGCTGCAACGAACCCACCGACAACTGCGACTTGCCCAGGCGCATCTTCGCGGTCACGCCGGCTTCAGACCATTCGTTCTCTGCTTTGCCATCACGCCCCAGCACCAACAGGTTGGTGCTGCTACCGCGTTGGCCTGCATCGAGTTTGACGCCCATCTGCGCGATGGCATCCACGCCGAACCCCACTACCCCGTCGGTGAAGCCCGAGTTGAAGCGCAGCGTGAACCCTTGCCCCCAGTCGCGCATGGGCTCGGGGCTTCCCGAGTTGCGCAAGTCACGGTTCATGTACATGTTGCGTGCATCGATCACAGCATGGCTGTCGCTGATAAAATCGGCCCGCGCACCCTGGATGGGCAGTGAAGACGCACAGAGACAGATACTCAGTTGTGCAGTAACGCCAAGTTTTATTTTCATTGTTTTTATGAGTAACAGTGCCCGCTGCTGGCAGGCGGGCTTGCCTGAGGAAGTAGCGCCCGGCCCCGTCAGCACTGCTGACCAAGCCCAGGCATCCAGCACCCTCAGGCTACCGAGGCGCCGTACGCGGCGTTAGCCGATTCCAGCAGCAGCTATCCGGTTCGGGCGGATTTGTGTGCAGGCAACAGCAGCGTGCACCTCAGCGATCGTGGCTGACCACATGCGCCAGCCAGCGGGATCACAAGCTCGGCACCTTTTTTTGACTCATTTTTCACAAGCGATGGGCGATCGTTGAGCCATCCCTACGTGTGATAGCAGTTCCCATTGGCCCGTCTAGCAGCGGGCTATCTTTTGCCCGCGATTCAGGCCAGCGCCGGCAGTAACCCGTGCCAGCCCACCGTTGCTGGTGCATCAGAACTCGGTAATCACGGTCACACCCGCTGTATCGAAGCGGTCCATGTTCATCAACGCGTCGATGGACTGCGCCAGGTTGATGGTCTTGCCCACCAACCTTTCAGGGGCCAGCTTGCCCGAAGCGATCATCTCCATCATGGCATCGTAGCGATGCGCTTGCATGCCATGGCTGCCGTAGATTTCCAGCTCATGGGCAATCACCTTGCTCATGGGGATCGCAGGCTGGGCGTGGTCTGCCAGCATCAGCCCGACTTGTACATGCCGGCCGCGACGGCGCAGGTTGTTGATGGAGTTGAAGCACGTGGTCGGGTGGCCCAATGCGTCCAGCGACACATGTGCGCCGCCCCGGGTGATGTCCATCACCGCCTCCGTCACGTCCGCTACCTGACTGGCATTGATGGTGGCCACGGCGCCCAGTGCCCGCGCCTGAGTGAGGCATCATGCTGGAGGAAACAGAAGCGGCTGGAAGCGAGCGGCGTGATAGAGGGCTACCAGGCCATACTCAACCGCAAGAAGCTGGGTTTGGGGGTGATGGCGTTCGTGCAGATTTCCTGCACCGACCACAGCGAAGAGGCGACCGCGAAGTTCGAAAAGATCATCGCGGCGGCTCCGCAGGTGCTGAGCTGCCACAACACCACGGGCGAAGCCGACTTCCTGCTTCAAGTTGTCGCCCGGGACCTGGACAGCTATAGCCGCTTCATCGACAAGGTGCTGCGCAAGTTGCCCGGCGTGGCGAGTATCAGGTCCAACCTGTCGTTGCGCGAGATGAAAACGACCAACCAGTTCCCCGTGGCCGAACTCCTGAGCCTTTGATCAGGCCCTTGGGGTACTGGACGGCAACTCGCCGAAGCGCCGGCGGTACTGCTCGCTGAAACGACCAAGGTGGTTGAACCCCCAGGCTTCGGCAACCTCGGACACCAGCCGGTCCGAGCCGCTGCACAGCAACTCATTGCGCGCAGCATCCAGGCGCAGCGCCTTGACGTACTGCATGGGAGACTGCTGAAGCGCGCGCTGAAAGCCTTCGCTCAAGGAGCGCACGCTGACCCCCGCTGCGCTGGCAATGTCTGTCAGCTTGATATCGTCGCGCAGGTGCTCACGGATATACCCCTCGGCACGCTTCACATGCCGGGGCATCAAGGGTTGCGGGCCGAACCCGGCGCCGTGATCGGCGTGCAGCGCATGCATGAGGGTGAACAGCGCACTTTGCTGCAGAAACTCCAGCGTGCGAGCATCGGGCGTAGGCTCTGGGCCGATCATGTACGTCATCAACAGGTTGAGAAAGCCGATCCAGCGCATCTGCGCCGTACCGCCGGCTTGCAACATCGCATCGAATCGCAGTGGCCTGGCCGGCATGCAGCCGTGGAAATCCACGCAAGCCGCCTCGATCAGGGCCAGGGGGAACTGCACATGCAGACGCCAGCTGTCGGCACTGAATGCCTTGTTGATACGGTCTTCCAGTGAATCGATCATCACCAGCCCGCCCCCGCCGGAGTACACCCCTTTTGGCGTGTGGATGGTCGCGCTGCCTTGTAGTTGGGTGCTGACCAGCAAAAACGAGGTGGGCGTCTGGTCGAGCATGACCGGCACGCCAAAGCGCAAACTGGCCACCTGCAATTCACCGACAGCGCGGCGCTGCAGCTGCATGGCAAGCGCACCATCGCGGTTGTCCACGGCGAGCCGGTTCGCGCTGTAATTGGCTGCAAGCACGTCCGACGCGTGCCGCGCATCGCAAGCCTCGACCTGGTCTGCGGTAAAGCTCAACGCGGCTTGTGTATAGGTACGCAGCAACGAAACCGCATGGGCAACGCCGTTGCAAGAGGCCATGGTTGTCACAGCGCGCCACTCTTATTGTTGTTGTGGGTGCTCACGTTGTAAGCAATCAGCCGGGGGGAGTCAATGCCGGCCATCGCGAGACCCGCCTACAGCGCTGCGGTGACGCGCCCCTTTGGCTACCTTGCTGACGGCTGTTCAATCCTCGCGAATATGCCGCTCCTGGCGTTCCTGACGCTCTTTCGCTTCGATACACAGCGTGGCTGTCGGGCGCAGCAGCAAGCGCCTGAGACCAATGGGTTCGCCAGTGTCCTTGCACCAACCGTACTCACCCCGGGCAATGCGCTCCAAAGCCTCGTCGATCTTGTCCAGCAGCTTTTTCTCCCGCTCCAGCAAGCGCAGTTGCCAGTGCCGTTGCTCTTCCACGGTGCCCAGGTCAGAGGGGTCGCTGCTGGGTTCGAACTGCTGCATCAACTCGAACTCACGGGAAATTCGCGCTTGCAGCTCAGTCCGCTGTACCAGCAGCAGATCACGGAAAAAGGCCAGCTGTGCAGCGTCCATATAGGCCGCTTCAGGCATGCGGAGCAATTGGTCTTCGGTCATTGCAGTCGTTCTCGCGTGGAGGGTTGCGTTTCAGCGCCGCTGGCCATTGAACGCCAGCGGTAAGCCTTGGCAGTGCGCGTTCAAGCGGTGCTCATGCCAGGCCAACTGGCCGGACACGATCGTGGTCGTGACCCGATGGCGCAGGCAGTGGTGCTGCAAAGGTGTCCACTGGCAGTGGGCAAGGACCGGGTCGAGGCCAACCGGCCTGGGTGCGTCGAGGCGTTCGACCAGGGCCAGGTCAGCCCAGTAGCCTTCGCGCAGGTAGCCACGCGCCTCTATCGCGAACAGGTCGGCGACCGCATGGCTGGTTTTACGCACCAACTGGGTGATCGGCAGCAGCCCCTGCTCGACCAGCTCGAACAGGGCTGGCAGTGCATGCTGCACCAGCGGCAACCCGGAAGGTGCCAAGCCGTAAGGCTGTTGTTTTTCTGCCAGCGTATGGGGGGCATGATCGGTGCCGATCACATCGATGCGGTCCTCCAGCAAGGCCTGGCGCAGCGCGTCGCGGTCGGCAGTGGTCTTGATCGCCGGGTTGCACTTGATGAGATTGCCCAGGCTTGCGTAGTCGCGGTCATCGAACAGCAGGTGGTGAACGCACACCTCAGCGGTGATCAGCTTTTGGGCCGACGGGCCAGGCTCGAACAGCCGCAACTCCCTGGCAGTAGTCAGGTGCAGCACATGCAGACGGGTAGCGAAACGGTTTGCCAGTTCGACCGCCAGGCTGGACGAGCGCCAGCAAGCGTCTGCATCGCGTATCAGCGGGTGCATCGCTGGCGTGATGCCTGCGCCGAACTGCGCACGGAAGCGGGCTTCGTTGGCTATGATCGAAGGGGTATGCTCGCAATGCGCCAGCAACACCGTCGGTACACAGGCAAAAAGCCGCTCGAGCACCCTGGGGTCATCAACCAGCATGTCGCCGGTGGAGGCCCCCATGAATACCTTCACCCCGGCAATTTGCCGGGGATCCAGGCGGGCAACGGTCTCCAGGTTGTCCTTGCTCACCCCAAAATGGAAACCGTAGTTGGCAACCGATGAGCTGGCAGCGCGGGCCTTCTTGTCGTCAAGGGCCGCCTGCGTCAAGGTGGCCGGCCTGGTGTTGGGCATGTCCATGAAACTGGTGATACCACCGGCCACGGCAGCACGTGACTCACTGGCCATGCAGCCTTTGTGCGTGGCGCCGGGTTCGCGAAAGTGCACTTGGTCGTCGATCATGCCAGGCACCAGCCAGCGGCCTTGGGCATCGATCTCCACAGGGGCATTCACGCCCTCGATGCTGGCGGCGATCTTGTCGATTCGGCCGCGGGCAATGAAGACATCGGCCTCGAACACCTTGCCCTCGTTCACCAGCCGGGCATTTCTGATCAGGATACGGCTCATGAACGCGCGTCCCCGTGGCTGACACTGGCTGGCTGCTCGAACCGGAACGGCATGACCCATCTCTCACTGCTAAAATGTTATGTTATAACACTGTATACCAGTGGGTATTTCCCCGTCACCCTCTTCTTGCATTACAGGTAATCCGCATGCGCGCTTCTCACACTTCTGCCGCCGAACCCTACGCCGACACTGAACTGGCCTGCCTGGCGGGGGCCAAGGCTGCGCTCTATCGCTGGGCAGCGACGGTCGCCACGCGTGACGTCGACCAGGTGCTGGCGCTTTATGCACCAGATGCGATCCTGGTGCCGACCCTGTCGAACCAGGTACGGGACTGCGACGACAGCCGTCGCAACTACTTCGACAACTTCCTGGCCAATGATGGGATGGTGTGTGACATCCAGGTATTCAAGAAACGGGTAAGCCGCAAGCTCGGCACCGTGGTGGTCGGTGGGCTCTATACGTTCGTCTATCGCCAAGCAGGCGTTCAGCGGGTGGTGCCCGCGCGCTTCCTGTTCACCTTTGAACGGATCGACGACCAGTGGCTGATCACCGGGCACCACTCGTCGATCGAGGCCTGAGGGTGGGGCCAGCAGGCGGCCGAGGCTCGCATCCGCCGCGAGCACGAGGTGCGGATACCGCCGAGGGTGGCTCGGTGGGCCTTACACTTGCCGCAGCACTGCGTGTATTTCAGCCACGATCTGGCAGCTGGCCTGCTCCACCGTGCCTTCATTGCGGCACAGCACCCAGCCCTGTTCGGCAACCGCACGTTCGAACGCCTCGGTGCAGGCTACCTGTTCATCCAGGGTGTGGATGACGGTACTGCGCAGCCCGCGGGTGCGCGCAGCCGCCCGGGCCCAGGAGGTTTCGGCGGCGGTGACCACGCCCACGTGCAGGTCCGGCACCTGCACGCCGCGCTCAAGGTTCAACTGCAGGATCTGCGCAAACGGCACGCTGCGGCGGAAGGCTGCGTCCGACGGGTACCAGCGATCGATCAGGATGATGCTGCCGGCCGGTTGCCGGGGCAGCACGTTTCGGGAAATCCAGGCACGGCTGTCGGCAAAGCGTTGGCAAACCTCATGCTCCAGCGCCTGGCAAGGGTTGCGGGCAAGCCTGTTGACCAAGGCCATGGTATCGCCGCGGTAGGGATCGTTGTTTCTCTCGCACAGGCGGACCACCTTGTGCCCGCCCAGCCTGAGGGCTTGCGTAACGGCCTCCAGCAAGGTGGTCTTGCCGGTGCCTTTAGGGCCATCGAGAGATACAAAAAGCGGACGGTTCATCGTTCAAAACCCATAAGCGCAAGCGCGGGATGAGAGCATTGATCACACCCCGCTTCAAGCGCTTGCGCTCAAGGAGTACATTTGTACCCCACCCGGGACAGGCGGCCCGTTCGCTAGCGCGCGGGTGCCGCCCCCGTCAGGCGTTTTACCCACGCCCATGGCACGCAACAGGATGTCACACCGCGAGGACCGCTGCGGGTCACCAACTCGGATGCACTGGTGGCGCCGTTGCTGGCGGGTGTCGAGCTTGCCGAACTGCCAGAGTTCATTGCGGCGCACTACCTGGCCGATGGCCGCCTGGAACGGGTATTGCCGGCATGGCGCATGACCCAGGGCGGCCTGTATTTCGTCACCCCTTCGGCGCGGAGTCGGCCACGCAAGGTGCAGGCATTGGCCGATTTCTTTGTCGAACGGTTGTCTGCCGCCGCCTGGCGGGGCCCTCGGGCTGAGGGCTGAGCGCAGCTACCTGCCGGTGAAATGATTGGGGCCACCCTGCAGGCAGCCCCAAAGCGTCAGCTGGAGACTCAGGGCCGCATTGCGCTGGCCCTTTCACGGCGCCAGGACGCGCCCACCAAGGTGGGCTGCCCAGGCTCAGACCGCCAGCGCGCGCTCACGCAGCTCGCTGTTGAGGATGCGGTCGTTTTCGCTGTAGTCGACCGGGCAGTCGATCACGTGCACGCCTGGGGTCTTGATGCAGTGCTCCAGCAGCGGCAGCAGGCCGT